>JBARDR010000453.1:0-3128 GCA_049795335.1 Gelidibacter sp.
AAGGCAGTTCGCGAAATCGGGCGCAATAACCAACGATTGATCCAAGTAATGCAAAATGACCTAAGAGACATTTTAAACAGTCCTTTCATAAAACCTGACGAAGTATCAAGGGTATCGCAATCTTTCAGCGCTATAGTCGAGAACTCTTTGGACACCATGGATTTTATAGATCAAATTCTATCCAGTGATTATCTAAAAATGAGCGATGCCGAACGTGCTGAAATTCTAAAGCAAAAGGAGCTGGAATCTATGGAAATGGTTTCCAACATTACCACCAAAACAAAGCGCTACAGGGATATCATTTCTTTCAGAAAAATGCAGGACAAAATTAATAACCGCGAAACCGAATATTAAACATGACGGCAACTATCATTTTAGGAATTGGCCTGGAATATATTGATACAGTCTTCCAGACCATACAGAACAGCAGTTTCTCGCAATACACCATTGCCGGAATGAAAACGCTTGCCGTCTTGTTTTTTCTGGTCAATATTCTCAAAAAATATAATGAGGGCGTTGCCGATAAAGACGGCTATACCTGGGGACTGACTCCAGGAGAGCTTGCGAAAAATTTTGCAATTGTCCTATTGGTCATATTCTCAACTCAGGTATTAGGATTTTTTGATGGTATACTGGTCGCAATTGAGGGGCAATATCGTTCCACCGCTCCAGCACTTCTGCCATTACAAATGCAGGATCTCCCATTGGAGGAAGATATAAATCTTTTTGATGCTGCAAAAAACGCAATGATATTACTTTATGAAGCATTAATAACACCACTATATGGTTTCAAGATATTGGCTTTTATAGTAAGTCTCTTTCTTTGGATTTTGGATTTATTTATTTACCCACTTTTCTTGGCAGAACGCTATTTTCTATTGGGTATTATGCAAGCCTTTTTTCCATTGGTCATTAGTTTGGCCGTATTTGAAAAATTCAGATCGCTTGCATACTCATTTTTCAAGTTATATGCGGCGGTTTATATGCTGGTGCCAGCATTCTTTTTGGTCAACATATTTATCAACGCCATTTATACTGAAATAAATACCAATTTTTGGGCTAACCTGTTTGGAACTGATGCAGGACAAGGCTTTTTTGCTCCTGTGGTACAATTGGGATCTGTTTTCTTTATAGTTTTTCTGAAATTCAAATTGTACAGTCGTGCCACATCATTCACGCTCAGATTGTTTAATAGCTAATCCAATTCAAATGAAAACTCCGTATAGAAATATCTATGAGATCCTAAAATTAAACCGACTCATCGTTTTAGCCGTTATTGTTTGTGCAATATTATCCAGTACTTTTTCACTTTGGATGGCTTTTACCACAAATAAAAATGCGCTCAATAGTGCGTTTGCCATCAATACCGATGGCAGCATCATTCCGTTGAAGCTTGTTTCTCAGAAGGAAAATTTTGCTGTAGAAGCGTTGGCACATTTAGAACAGTTCCACAATTACTTCTATAATATTGATGCAAGTAACTATGAACGAAATTTAAAAAAAGCACTTTGGTTAGGGAATAGTTCTGTGGACAACCTCTATCGTCAGAAAAAAGCAGATGGCGTCTATAACCGCTTATTACAATACTCTTTGGTTCAAAAAGTGCTCAGAATTGATACCGATTTAAATGAAGCTGATGGAAAATATAGTTTCACGACGACCACCATTTTCGAAATCAATAGAGGCGTCATAACCGACACTTATGAATTGATTTCCACAGGAAAACTGATCATGGTTGACCGAAACTTTCCCAACAATCCACACGGATTATTGATTACCGATTACTTCGAAAACACCTTAAAAAAAATTCAAAATGAAAATAGAAAAAAATAAAATAGTCTTTGCAGCAGTATTGGCTGTGATTTTCATTTTCCTTATTTCCTATTCTATGATGATTATGGGAGATGACCAAAGTGAAAATGAGAACCTTAAGCAAACCTTGATTCCAGATTTGAAAGAAAACCAAAAACAGTATGATTCAAAATTGGATGCCATTAATGACCTTAAAGAGGTTCGCGAGACCAACGCACCCAGTATCTATAATGAAAAACTGATGGATTCCTTGGGCTTTTACGATCCCGATTTACCACAACGTGAAAAAGAACGCATTGTAGATAGTATTTACAACTCCGGTAAAATCCAATACTCCGAGAAACGATACCAGAACTTCGGAAAAGAGAAAGTGACTCGAAATGATAAAAGACAAATTGATTCCGCCGAAATTAAGACTGAACAAAAAATTCAGGCCAAAGAACTTGGACTGGAACATCAATTGTTTTTTGCAGCTTCGCCAAAAGCAAATGATAGTGCCACCTTTGACAATACCGATGAGACCATTTACGTAGTCGTAGATGGGGATCAAATTGTAAAAGCCAAGACGCGATTAAGAATGCGTCTGACTAAAGCCGCAACAATCAACAATAAACTGATGCCAAAGAATACGCTCGTCTTCGGATTTATAAGCTTTCAACCCAATCGCGCCCTAGTTAATATTGAGAACATCGACCATCATCCCACAAAGCTCAAAGCTTTCGATTTGCAAGATGGCAGTGAAGGCATTTATGTCGAAAATAATTTCCGCGCTGAAGCCACCGATGAAGTTTTGGATGATATCATTGGCGATATCAACATTCCATCAGTTCCTCAAGTCAATGGAATTACTAAGATACTTGAGCGCAACAATCGCGGCGTAAAAGTAACTGTCCTAAATAATTACAAATTAATTCTAAAACCAAGGTCATAGTGCTATTTGATCTTTAAAATCTGACTCTTATGAAAAATTATATAATTATTTCAGCGCTTCTAATGTGCACATTTGCACCACAACTTTGCTCAGCACAAGGTTCAATGCGAACTTCCAAAGTTCTGGACACTATTTTTGCGAATGATACCAAAAACGTTGCGTTATATTTCCCTGACCCTATCAGACAGGGAATAACTGGTTCAGAGAATTTTGTATTTACTTACAATCGTGAAAATGAACAATATTTTGGTCTGCTCCAGGCAAAACCTGGAAAAGAAAGCAATCTTCTGGTTATCAACAGAAACGGTTCTATATTTTCGTATATTGTAAAGTATAAAGCAAAACTTTCAAAGCTCAATTATTTCATTCCAATCTCTAATAGTAT
>JBARDR010000454.1:0-2687 GCA_049795335.1 Gelidibacter sp.
ATAATTTTCATGGTTTGGTTTTTAAAATTTATAACACTTAGCGCGAAAGTTTGAGTGTTGTTCCTACATTTAAATTGTTACCACTAATACCGTTCCAATCTTGAATATTTTTGATAGAAACTCCAGGAAATTTATTTGATATGCTCCATAACGAATCTCCGGACCTCACTTTATAGGTTTTTGCATTGCTTGAAACATTACTATTACTCGTTGGTTTTGTTGTGGTATTAGACACAACCTTTGAAGGTGAAGTTGCTGGTTGGGTCCGATATACAGTCAAACGCTGCCCTATTTTAATCTCATTACTCCGCAAACCATTCCACTGTTTTAACTGTGCTACCCGTACATTAAATTGCCGTGCAATTTTCCCTAAGTTATCACCAGAAACTACCCTATACGTCGATTTAGTTTCTGATTCAAAAAGTTGGGGCATCGGTTTTTCACGTTTATTCATTTCATTGGTCACAAACTCATAGATGCTGGTCTCGTTGTTTACAAATTTTCCAACGGCATGACGTGGCAATCTTAGGGTATAATTTGCGCCTTCAACAAACGGAATAATATCTAACTTATAATGCGGATTTAAAAACTGGAGTTCCTCCATGGGCAACTCTAAAAGTTCAGAGACCTGATCCAGGCTGATCATTTGTTTCACGTGGATCGTATCGGTATCAATATATCTAAAGTCTGGACGGTATTTTTTAAAACCGTGCTCCTCAGCATATTCAAAAATATACATAGTGGCTAAAAACGCAGGTAAATAGCCTGCTGTTTCTTTTGGCAAATAAGGTCGGATATTCCAATAATTTTCATAACCTCCTGAGCGACGTATGGCCTTACTGACATTTCCTGGGCCACAATTGTAAGAGGCCAAGGCTAAATCCCAATCGCCAAAAATTTCATAAAGTTTCGCCAAGTATTTACTGGCCGCCTCTGTTGATTTAAGCGGATCACTGCGTTCGTCCACATAACTGCTGACGTTTAAGCCATACTGCTTGCCGGTAGCAAACATAAATTGCCATAAACCTGTAGCGCCCACGCGAGATTTTGCCCGCGGTTTTAATGCCGATTCAACAATGGCCAAATACTTAACTTCCAACGGAATATTGTAATTATCCAATTCCTTTTCAAACATCGGGAAGTAATAATCGCTCAAAGACATCAGGCGTTCTAAAGAATTACGTCGGTTTTTTAAGTACGATTTAATAACATTCTCTAAAGAAACGTTGTATTCAATATTAAAAGGCGTTTTCGAACTTAACTTATGAAGACGCGCTTTTAAAGTGTCTGTAGGCAACTCCGGATAGTCAACAGCATCGTATTTTAAATCGGTCACAGATTGGTAAATACTGTCAAACAATTCGTTACTGTACAAATCGTCCATCCATTTTTGATCAAACTCCGATGCCAAATGGAAATCTTCGATTTTTAAGGCTGTTAATGAGTCTCCAACGGACTCGATTTCATTTTCAACTAATGCCTTGTCATCGCTAATGGATTCCAACGGAGTCGAAACGGTTTTTTCTGGTGCTTTGGCTCTGTCTTTTTTATGCGGTTTGACTTGCGAAAAGCCAACACCGCATACAAATAAAGCACCAAAAGTCAGGGATACTATCTTTTGGTTCATTAGAAAAGGTTTTATAAATCAACGAAGTGTTGATTAAAATCGTACAATAATATCTAAAATGAATTTATAAAACAATAATTTAACACCAAAAAATGCATTTCGTCGTTCAAATTCAGCGTTTTATCTAGAAATTGAATTGAATACTAAATATTTCAAAGTCTGATTAATCTAAGATCGCCGCAATTCCTGGCAAAATTTTCCCTTCCAAGCTTTCCAACATCGCTCCACCGCCAGTACTTACATAACTCACTTTATCCTCAAAGCCGAATTCCTTAACCGCTGCCACAGAATCGCCTCCGCCCACAAGTGAAAAAGCGCCTTTTTCAGTGGCTTCAGCAATGGCATTACCAAGCGCAATAGTACCTTTCGCAAAATTTTCCATTTCAAAAACACCCAAAGGACCATTCCATAAAATGGTTTTACACTGTAGCACTACGTCATGAAAATTTTGGATGGATTTTGGACCAGCATCCAAGCCTTGCCAACCCTCAGGAATATGGGTAACACTTACAACTTGAGTCTTGGCATCATTACTAAACGCATCGGCAACCACAACATCAACAGGAAGATGGATTTTAACATTTTTAGCACTAGCTTTTTTAAGAATTTCCAAAGCCAGTTCCATTTTGTCATCTTCGCAGATCGAATCCCCAATACTTCCGCCTTGCGCTTTTACAAAGGTAAAGGTCATGCCCCCTCCAATGATTAAATGGTCAACCTTGTCCAATATATTTTCAATAATGGTAATTTTAGAAGACACTTTAGCACCACCAAGAATGGCCAAAACTGGCTTTTCGCCATTTTCCATTACTTTTTTAATGCTTTCAATTTCTTGCTCCAACAAATAACCGGAGGATTTTTTATCCGGAAAAAACTGTGCAATTACAGCCGTTGAAGCATGCGCACGATGGGCCGTACCAAAGGCATCGTTGACATAAACATCGCCAAGTTTTGATAGTTTTTCAGCAAAATCCTGATCTCCTGCTTCTTCTTCTTTATGAAATCTCAAATTTTCGAGCAATAAGATTTGGCCTGGTTTCAAATTATCGGCCGCTGTTTG
>JBARDR010000455.1:0-1546 GCA_049795335.1 Gelidibacter sp.
GTTCTAGTTCCCATTACAATAAATGGACTACCCCCAGAAGTCGGTTTAACCAGCATCTGCCACCACAATTCTGCCTTAACTGTCAGTTGAAAAGATGCAATACCCGAAGGACTTCTTAATTGAATGAGCAATTGTTGTATTTCACTTTTTGCAACGCTGCACTGCGCGTGTAGATTTTGGGAAATATTAACGGCACTTACGGAAGGCGACTGCGTTATGGTCAGGGCTTTTTCAATTTTATTTCCAGCGGTATCAAATGAAAGTGAGATCGATGGATTTTTAATGCTCAAGGGAATAACATCGGGTTCATCTCTGTAAACCTCTATAATGCATTTCAATGTTATTTCACCGGTTTTTTCATCACTCTCAAAATTAAATGCATCGGACTCTGGATTTAAATCTGTGGCCGGATTTGTTTTGAGCCTAAATTTGGGTTGCCCATATTTCTTGCCGTCATAAACATATACCGCATCTGGATTTACAGGTGCTTCATTCAGCTTATTATACATATGTAATAAAGTGAACTGGAGCAAAGGATTAATGTCCAGTACCATTTTTAATGTGGTAGCTAATTTCCTTCCTTTAATATCTTGTGGCATAATATTGTTTTTATGGAGTTACTGGTGGTGTATCAGTAGGTTGGGGCTCAACAGGCGGATTGTCATTCCCTTGGGGATCTTCGAGCAATAACAATCCTGAGGTGTTTTCCTGTAAGGGCGCATCAATGGGCGGACTGCCTGCTTTTGCAAATTTTAGTGTATATTTAAAAGGCTGGCTGTTGTTTGAAAAGGGCATCACCTCAAAAGATTGCAATGGGCTGGCACTATCAATCCTAATGTTTTTTGAAACCTGATAGTTATTTTCCGGCTCGCTATAATCAACGCTTACATAAACTACTTGCCAAACATTCCAGTCTAAAAGGCCTCCATCAATGGTTAGGACCTTAACTTTTCGTCCCAAAGCAATAGGCGGAATGTCGTCATCACTCCCAGCATCCACCCAGGAACCGGTAGCGACTATGCCATCTTTGTATTGCACGAAATACCGGTATTTAAAGGATTTTCCGGTTCCTTCCTGCAATCGCATGCTCCAATCCCAAGTTTCGGATGCAGTAAACCATTTGGAGTATTCCTCTTTAATGTCTTTGGATGGATCTTCATAAAGTATTTCGATTTTTGCGGTTTGAACCGTGGCGGGATCGAGAATTAAATCGAAAGAAGCCTTGGCCCGGCTGGTGAGCAAATCATCAATCATTAGGGTGTCCCTGGTATCTGTTTTTGCTTCCCCTATTATTTCTTTGCCGTCTTGATATATGTATTTTACTATATAGCTGTATTGCTTGTCTTTTTTGCCATACATATAGCACCTCCAATTGTCCGCAAGTTTTTCCTTATTCAACCTTATTTCCTTTTTCGTGTCCGGTTTACTTGGCTCAGCAGTGTATTCCAGGTTAATAATGGCTTCTTTTATAAGTGTCCAATCAATGTCCCCAACAATACAGTTTACGGTTATAAAGCCCAATTTATCATATGAGATAATTAACGAA
>JBARDR010000456.1:0-1986 GCA_049795335.1 Gelidibacter sp.
GGGGAATGGTTTCAGACATTACTGATAAAAAGAAATTGGAGGAGCTTTTAGATGAAGCCTCAAAGTTGGCGAGAATAGGAAGTTTTGAACTTGACTTTAAAGAGAATACCATGTATTGGTCTCCAGTGACTAAAGAAATATATGAAGTATCCTTAGGTTATATTCCTACCCTTCAAGAAACCATGTTATTTTATAAGCAAGGAGAAAGCAGAAACGCAATGAACAATGCCTATAGAGACGCTATTAATGAAAATATTTCATATGATTTAGAATTGCAGATAATTACAGCAAAAGGAAATGCGCGCTGGATTAGAAAGATAGGCCGGCCAACTTTTGTCAATGGAAAGTGTGTACGAATTAACGGAAGTTTTCAGGATATTACACCCATTAAAAATTCAGAAATGGAAGCACTTAAGGCTTCTAAAGAAAAAGAGATTATTCTGGAAAGTATTGGGGATGCCTTTTATATGGTAGATAATGATTGGAAAGTAACCTATTGGAATCAACATTCAGCCAAATTATTGGAGTGTAGCAGGGCAGAAATTATTAACAAGAATATTTGGGATAGATTTCCAGATGCTATTCACACCAAAATTTATAGTCGTTATCACAAAGCTGTATTAGAGCAATCAATAGAAAATTTTGAGGTATATTATGAAATTTTAAATAAATGGTTCGAGATTACTGCCTACCCCTCAAACAGTGGGCTTTCAGTTTATTTTAGAGATGTTACCGCAAGAAAAGGAACACAGCTGCAAATTATAGAGCTCAATAAAAATTTAAAAAGACATACAGAAGAGCTAATACAGCGAAATAGTGATTTGGAACAATTTTCTTATATTGTTTCGCACAACCTTCGCGCGCCAGTAGCCAATATTCTTGGACTTGGAGATTTATTGGGGCAGGAAGATTATATTCCTGATGTCAAAAATAACTTTTTGGAGGCACTTCTAGATAATGTAAAACGCCTAGACATCGTAATTTCCGATCTTAATTCCATTCTACAAGTAAAGGGAAAGATTAATGCCAAGAAACAATCCGTAGTACTCAATGATCTGGTTGACTCTATTAAAAGCAGCATTCAAAATTTAATTGATAAGGAAAATGTACACATTACAACAGATTTCAAGGTCCCTGTAATCCATACTGTGCAAAGTTATATGCAGAGTATATTTTATAACCTTATCGCGAACAGTATTAAATACCAACAACCGGAAATTCCAGCCGAAATTGCCATTAGTTCTGACTTGAAAGAGGGATTGGTGGTTCTCACTTTTAAAGATAACGGCTTGGGAATAGATCTCGATAAAAGACGCGAACAAGTTTTTTGCCTTTATAAAAGATTTCATCATCATGTGGAAGGGAAAGGGATGGGATTGTTCCTTGTAAAAACTCAGATCGAATTGCTGGGTGGTAAAATTGAAATTGAGAGTAAAGTCAAGGGAGGTACAAAGTTTACAATTACATTTGAGTAACGAACTTTTAATATTATTACTGAAGATGAATAATAAACAGCGCTATATGGTTGTAGATGATGACCCTACCAATAATATGATTTGTGAATTCACAATTAAACGTTTTAATAAAGACGCAGATATAAGAATTTTTACTATATCCGAAAAAGCGCTAACCTTTATAAAAGAAAATTACGGCACAAACGCTGAACCAATTCCCACTTTGCTATTTCTAGACATTAATATGCCAACCATGACGGGATGGGAGTTTTTAGATGTTTTTTCAGAATTTGAAGAATCCTTGAAGAAACAATTTAGCATTTATATTCTATCCTCTTCTATTGAGGATTTAACCAAAGACGCAGCAAATTATTCAACTGTTCAAGGATTCCTTTCAAAACCGTTAAAAGTGAGCAATCTTGAAGCGGTGGCGAACAATCAGTAAGTCAAAGTCGTTTGATTGCCTGCCACATTAGGTTCCAAAACTTAAACAGATAATTGAGACCAATTGGCATGACTCATTTAAAATACG
>JBARDR010000457.1:0-3738 GCA_049795335.1 Gelidibacter sp.
GGGATCGTCTATTTAAGTGCCTCTGGAGATTTTATTTATAAAATGGACCAAACCGACGGCCTTTCCAATAATACAGTGTTATCCTTATTTGAAGATCATAACAACAATATCTGGCTGGCGCTTGACAATGGGATTAACTGTATCAATATGACCTCGGCATTAAGCATTTATAATGATGAAAATGGAGATTTGGGAACGGTTTACACCTCTGCACTTTTTGATGGAAATCTTTACTTGGGTACTAATCAAGGTCTTTTCTATAAACCGATAGCTTCTAAACAACGTTTTAAGTTTATTGAAGGCACCAAAGGACAAGTTTGGTGTTTGAAAATTATTGGTGAGACTCTTTTTTGTGGCCATAATTTGGGAACTTTTGAGGTGGAAAATAATCATGTGCAAATGATTACATCAACTCCTGGAACCTGGGATTTACAATCTTTTCCCGATAATCAAAACCTTATCATTCAGGGGAATTACAATGGCCTGAATATATTGGAGAAGCAAAATGGAAAGTGGTCTTTTAGGAATAAGTTAGAAGGGTTTGATATTTCTTCCCGTTATTTTGCCGTTGTGGACGCTCTCAAAGTTCTTGTCAATCATGAATATAAAGGCGTTTTTGAAATCGCTGTTAATAATTCTTGGACTAAAGTTCTATCCGTTAAGAAGGATCCGTCGGTTGGGAAGGGTGCAGGGTCAAGTTTAGTGACCTATTTAGATCAAATTTTATATGCTTATGAAGAAGGTGTTTTTGTTTATGACCCGCAAAACCATCGCTTTAAAAGAGACAGTATTTTGAGCAGTATCTTTCCGAAAGGGGAATACACTTCGGGCAAATTAATCGCTGATGTAGAACATGATAAACTATGGAGCTTTTCTGACAAGAATATTAGCTATGTTTCGCCCGGAAAGTTTAGTGAACGACCTAATATCACAAAAATCCCATTTCCAAAATCCCTTAGAAAGGAAATGGTAGGCTATGAAACCATAGGTTATTTAGCCAATGATACCTATCTAGTGGGCACCTCGTCGGGCTATATGCTCATTGATCTCAACAAGATCGATTTGAAGTCTTATAATGTTTCTATTAATTCCATAACCAATTATGCTATTAACGGCGAAGCATTTCATGTGGTGCTGGATGAAGCATCAATCTTTAATAACGGACAAAATAATATCCAATTCAATTACAGTGTAGCCGAATATAATAAATATTTACTGTCCGAATATCAATACAAACTTATGGGCTACTATGATGTATGGAGTCCTTGGACTACGGAATCTTCTACGTTGTTCAAAAATTTACCCCATGGAAAATATACTTTTAAAGTACGTTCAAAAGTGGGCAATAATTTATCCAACGACGAAGCCATATATCAATTTGAAATAGAGAAACCTTGGTATCTTTCAACCGTCATGATCCTGTTATATGTAATTCTCCTTATCAGTTTGGGGATTATTGTGCATTATATCTACAAACGTTATTATAGAAAGCAAAAGCAAAAATTATTGCTTCAGAACAAGAAGGATATAGAATTAAAAGAATTGGAGAGTGAACAACAATTGATGCAGGTTCACAATGAAAAACTGGAGCAGGACATCGAAAATAAAAACAGGGAATTGGCAATCTCTACTATGAGTTTGATAAAAAAGAATGAATTCTTAAATCAAATTAAGGAAGAACTAAAAGGTAAAGAAGATCAAAAGAGCGTGAAACCCGTTATCAAGATTATTGATAAACACATCAACACAACGGACGATTGGAAGTTTTTTCAGGAAGCCTTCAATAATGCCGACAAGGATTTTTTGAAAAAGGTCAAAGCCAAACATCCAAAACTTACGCCGGACGATCTTAAATTATGCGCATATCTGCGCCTAAATCTTTCTTCTAAAGAAATTGCACCGTTGTTAAACATTTCCCCGAGAAGTGTGGAGGTCAAAAGGTACCGTTTACGAAAAAAAATGGATTTACCCCATGAAACGAGCTTAACAAATTATATTTTGGAACTGTAGAGCCACAACACAACTATTGTTTACCCATACATTACCACAACAAATCATTTTTTTGGACAACTATTTCGATATAGTGGCGGTCCTGTTGTGACAGCGGTAATCGCAGTTAAATATGATAAATCATAAATTTATCTTAAAAAAATTAATAAATTTCTGATATGTATGCTCATTGTTGTGGTCATATTTGACTTTTTGATAATTGATTTAATTAAGTTTATCCTATAAAGTCTTAAACTATGATAACAAAATTTCTCTCATTTTTAATTCTCCTTTCTACAGCCTTAACATTTGGACAAACAATTAATGTTAAAGGGACTGTAAAGGATTTAGCAAGCGGCCAACCTCTAATTGGAGTCAACGTTATTGTTAAGAATACCACAAAAGGTGTTTCGACAGATTTTGATGGTAACTTCAGTATAGATGCTGTTGGCGTTAATTCAATTTTAGTGTTCTCTTATGTAGGGTATCAAAATCAGGAAGTAAAGGTTTTGAATGATCAACCAATGACCGTTATGTTAAGAGAAGACGCAGAAGCCCTTGATGAAATTGTAGTCATTGGCTATGGATCGCAACGTAAAGAACTCGTATCGGGTGCTTTTTCAAGTTTGGATGCCCAACAGATTACGGAAAACAATCCTACAAGAATTGAAGAAGCGCTTAAAGGAAGTGCGGCTGGAGTTCAAGTGACTTCAAACTCTGGATCTCCTGGTGCAGCCTTAAACATTAGGATTAGAGGTATTACCACCAATGGCGATAACTCTCCTTTAGTAATTGTCGATGGTGTCAATATCGGTACCGATTTGAGTATTATTGATCCTAATGATATTCAAAAAATTGACATTATTAAGGATGCCAGTTCTGCTATTTATGGCGTTCAAGGTGCCAATGGGGTTATCTTGGTGACCACAAAAACGGGGAAAAAGGATCGCAAAACCAAATTCTCATACAATACGTATTATTCGGTGCAAGAAGCTGAACATCGTATACAATTAATGAATAATTTGGAATATGCTTTGTTCGTCAACGAATCTGAAGCAGTCGATGGAAATTTACTGCCTTATCCTAATTTGCGCAACTTAACGACCAATACCGATTGGCAAGACCAATTATTTGAAAGAGCGCCAATGTCCAGTCATAGCCTTAGTGCTGTTGGCGGATCGGAAACGACAACCTATGGTATCAGCGCCAGTTATTTTGCGCAAGATGGTATCATCGCCAGTGACAAATCCAATTATCAAAGATGGACGGTAAAAAATAATTTCGGAATAGATCTTACCAAGAAATTAAAACTCAACACTTTTTTATTGTATACTAATATCCGAAGCAAAGGCATTCCGGAAGGTGGCCGAGGTTCTGCACTTTACTATGCATTGAACGCTTCCCCATTAACGCCTGTTTATGATGGTACAGATGGCACAGGTATTTCAAGAGGCTATTCTTATATAGGTACTGAGCAAGGGAGTGAGATTATCAATCCGCTGGCCTTGATCAATAATACCTTTAACGCAGGAAATGCGGACCGTTTTACTGGGAAAATGGAATTGGAATGGCAGGTTTTGCCCAATTTAAAAGCAACCAGTCGTTACAATTTTAATTATTCAAATTTTGGTGGACGCTCTTTTTCTCCACTTCAATATTATGGCCCCGGGAAAGTCGTTAATAACGTCAGTTTAGATCCTACAAATAGAAGTTCTTTTGATGTCGACCGAAATAAGGATGGAATTAAGG
>JBARDR010000458.1:0-1724 GCA_049795335.1 Gelidibacter sp.
TCAACTGCGTGCCTTTGGGTAAATCCAAAGTTTTTACCAATTCATTATTTAGTATAACCAACGTATTGTTGAGTTGCAATAATGAAATATTCAATGATTGTTTTTGCAGCTCATAACGGGTAATGCTGTTTTTCAACACGATACCTTCTTCATTTTTATGCTGAATTTGTTCAATCATTTTTTGACTTTGCGCTATGTTTTTAACTAAGATATTGCGTTGGTTTTTGAGCTTTAAGACCTCTAAATAATATCCTGTAATAGCAAAACGAAGATTTTGTCGTTGTATTTCCGTTGTCAATCCACTAAGAGTTTTTTTGGTTTTTCGCCATCTCAATAGAGGTTTTTGCCGCCTTTCCAGCATAAATAAGTTGTTGTGCTTCTACAATGAAATTGTTTCCAAATTCGGGAATAGGCACGCTAAAACCATTGCTGAAATCACGATCCGTGATATAGCCATCCCCATTATAACTCGCCATTAATGTTGCGTTAATACTCGGAAGAAGCTTTTGCTTTTCTTCCTTTAAAGCATATTCAGCAATCTCTTCTTGATTGGTAAGTATTTGTAATGTGTTGTTGTTTTTGTCAGCAAGTTCATATAAGTTTTGTAACGTTACCTTTTTTGTCAAAACCTCTTGAGCCGAAATGGAATTTATACTCAGCAACGCTGCTATAACGCCTGTTGACCATCTTAATTTTCGCATAGTATATTAATCATAATGTATTTAATTCTTCATGCAAAGATCCCTTTTTGAACCACAAACCAGGTATTCCCAAATTGTTTAAAATTGGTTTATTTTGAATATATTTGTATTTTATAATATTTGAAATACGGGTTAATAATGGAAATAGAATCACGAAATAGAGACTTTGAATTTTATCTAAATTCTGATTCGATAGACATTGTAGCCTTGCATAACTGGAATACCTCAATGCTTAAACCGTATGCTCAGGTAGAAATATATTTACGTTCTACCCTTTTCATATTGGTTTTAAGTGGAAAAATGAAAATTGAAATTAATCACAATGCCTATACAATTGAAGCTGAGAACATCGTGTTACTTTCACTGGGTCATTTTTTTAGGATCCAGAAATTCAGTCGTGACTTTCAATGTATTTCTTTGTATGTAAGTAATGCGTATGCACAGGAGATGTTTTCTGCCGATATGATGTACAAACGGATGAAATATGGTATTGAAATGTATCAAAAACCCATTTTTTCCCTTCAACATATAGATTTTGGAGTATTGAATAAAAGAATAGAATTTTTGAGAGAAATTCTGAATCAAACCCAGCATTTGTATCAAAAAGAAATGATATTGAATGCGCTACGAATCTACTTTTTGGATTTAACCAATATCATAGAGGCCAATCGCAAAGAAATACTTGATGCACCACCATCCAGAGATGAGGTTTATTTTTTAAAGTTTTTAGATCTATTGGCTCATTTTTATAAAACGGAACACTTAGTCGATTTCTATGCAGATAAAATATTCATTACACCACACTATCTTACCATAATCGTTAAGCGTTTGAGCGGACAAACCGTATCTGATTTTATTTATCAGCTATTGTTTTCAGAAGCTAAGGAATTGTTGCTACAGCCTTATATTTCGATTCAACAAATAGCGGAAAAACTTAATTTTTCAGATCAATCAGCATTTGGCAAGTTTTTTAAAAAGAGAAGCGGCTATTCTCCTAAAGAATACAGGAAATTAGCACACTAA
>JBARDR010000459.1:0-1895 GCA_049795335.1 Gelidibacter sp.
AAATAGCTATACAGATTATTGATTAAATCCTGTTATAGTTATACAAATAGCACCTAACCACGAACAGCGAATCCTTGCCCACCGCGCTCCAGGATGTTTCCCATTCCTGTTATGATTGTTCGCAATGACGGCATCTTTAAATTCTGAAAAACTCAAATTGTATTTACGGAGCTTATCGGGATCATTAGAATATGGAATTGTTTTAATGGCCCACCAACAGTCGTGATATCGGCCAAAACATTGGTTTGTAATACATAAGGTTCCATGACCCAATTCTGTACATCTCTTCATGTGGTAGGTGAATAGCTTGGCGGAGCTTCGACAACATCTCTAAAATGTGAAATAGGTAATGAGTAAAAAAATGAAATGGTTTTTTGAATATTCGTGACATCTTTTAATTTGAACAAAAACAGACGAAAAATCCGTGTTCATGGCTTTTTTATGTCGTTTTTGGTTGTCTTGTTATTTAAGGTTCAGAAATAACACATGGTTGGATAATTTCACTAAAGCACAGCCCTGTAATATGAGAAAAATGAAAATCCCATAAAATGGTTTGTGAAAAGTTAAGTAGGTTTGTGATAGTTTCAAACCATTACGATTTTTACCATCATTCTTCTCATGCAAAAAAGCAATTATATACACATCATCAAATTGGCGATCCCAATAATCATCGCCAATGCCTCGGTGCCACTTTTGGGCCTGGTAGATACGGCTTCGATTGGACAAACGGCATCCGCTGCTGATTTGGGAGCGATTGCTTTGGCGGCGTTGATTTTTAGTTTTGTGTATTGGGGATTTGGTTTTTTAAGAATGGGAACTACAGGATTTGTTGCTCAAGCTTCGGGTGCCGAAGACCATAACGAATTGCATGCTTTGGTGTTTAGGACTATTGTTCTTGGCGCTGCAATTGGTTTAATCCTGATAATCTTACAGAAATTAATAGGGGAGTTCTCCGTCTATCTACTGAGTGCGAGTGATGAAATTAAAGAGTTGGTTAAGGATTATTTCTACATCCGAATTTGGGGAGCGCCCGCTACATTAATTACGTTTTCCTTGTTGGGAACGCTCATCGGAATGGGATGGACAAAGCGATTGCTTTGGGTACAGTTATTTCTTAACGGATTAAACATTGTTTTCAATATCACTTTTGTGGTTGGCTTTGATATGGGCGTGAAAGGGATTGCACTCGGAACTGTATTGGCAGAATGGCTAGCTTTGTTTTTTGCTGGTTATGTGTTGTTTCATAAACTCGATATAAATCGGCCGTTAGCGCGGGTTCGGGAATTAAAATCCCAGATTTTAGATACTGCCCAGTTAACAGCTTTGTTTAGAGTGAATTCTGATATCATGATTCGTACGCTTGCTTTGTTGAGTGGTTTTGCCTGGTTTGCCAATCAGGGTGCTAAATTCGGCGATCATACGCTTGCCGCTAATCATGTGTTATTACAATTTGTAACCTTGTCCGCTTTCTTCTTGGATGGCTATGCTCATGTGGTTGAAATGCTCGCCGGAAAAGCTTTTGGTGCTAAGGATAAATTTGCTTTCACAGGTCACATTAAGCAATCTACAGTTTTGGCGGGAATAACTGCTGTTTTTCTTGCGCTACTGGTTTATGTATTTAGTGATACTGTAATTCCTTTGTTAACTAAAGATGTGCATGTACAAAATATCGCTTCCAACTATAAAAACTTCGCGGTGTTTTATATCTTATTTTCATTTGTGGCTTTTCAGCTGGATGGGGTTTTCATTGGGGTTACCAAAAGTAAGGAAATGAGAAATGCGACAGTATTAGCCTTGATTGCGTTTATTGGCTTAGGTTTGGTTTTGGTGCATTATTACGGAAATGCCGGTTTGTGGCTGTCTTTTATCTTTTATGTGGTGGTAAGAGGCTGGGC
>JBARDR010000460.1:0-11587 GCA_049795335.1 Gelidibacter sp.
AACTAATACTTCGCAAAACCAAGAACTTTAAAAAATCATCAATCATCAATTTCAACCTATTTAAGCAGCATTCAAACAATTTCCCCGAAAAAATCATTGCTCCTTTCCTTTCTTTGTATTACATTTAGTTTATGACCGAAATTGATATAGAAAAGGAAAATGCTGCCATTGCAAAAGCATACAAAGAACTGCTTAAAGTAAGTTACCAAACCCTTACTGTTGCTGATAAAAAACTCATAAGACAGGCCTTTGATGTGGCCGTTGATGCGCATAAAAATCAACGCCGAAAATCAGGCGAAGCTTATATATTTCACCCGATTGCGGTGGCAAAAATAGTCGCTCAAGAGATTGGGCTCGACGCCACATGCATTGCTGCGGCTTTATTGCATGACGTTGTAGAAGATAATCCTGATTATACGCTTGAGATTATCGAACAGAAATTTGGAAAAACCGTCACTCGAATAGTGGACGGATTGACCAAAATCGCATCCCTGAGCAAAGAAACAGACGTTTCAACCCAAGCAGAAAACTTCAGAAAGATGCTGTTGACGCTCAATGATGATGTACGTGTGATTATCATCAAAATTGCCGATCGCCTCCACAATATGCAAACCATGGACTCCATGCGTACGGACAAGCAGGAGAAAATAGCTTCAGAGACCTTATACATTTACGCGACTTTGGCACATAGGATTGGACTCTATAACATTAAAAGCGATCTTGAAGATCTAGGCTTGAAATATACAGAACCTGAAGTCTATAATGATATTCACAATAAGATAAAGGAAAGCAAGGAGGAACAAGATGCCTATATTAAAGCGTTTTCAAAAGTCATCGTCGACTCTTTGGACAAGGAAGGTTTAAGTTATACGATTAAAGGACGACCGAAATCCATCTATTCCATCCGAAGAAAAATGCTCAAACAAGGCGTTTCTTTTGACGAGGTCTATGATAAGTTTGCGGTAAGAATTATTTATAAATCTGATTTTGCGAATGAAAAGTTCTTGGCTTGGAAAATCTACTCCATCGTAACCGATCATTTTATTCCCAATCCTATTCGCTTACGTGACTGGATTTCTTCACCTAAATCAACTGGCTATGAGGCTTTGCACATAACTGTTATGGGTCCAAAAGGACGCTGGGTAGAAGTGCAAATCCGGAGTGAACGCATGAATGAGATTGCTGAAAAAGGATACGCAGCGCACTACAAATATAAAGAAGGCAATGCGGAAGATGCTTTAGACACTTGGATTGACAAACTCCAAGAAGCCTTGGAAAGCAACGAAACAAATGCCGTCGATTTTGTGGAGCAATTCAAATTGAATTTGTATTCTAAAGAAATTTACGTGTTTTCGCCCAAAGGTGATTTAAAATCACTGCCAAAAGGTGCCACCCCACTCGATTTTGCCTTTAGTATCCATACCGAAATCGGCATGAAAACCAGAGGTGCAAAAGTGAATGGTAAATTGGTGCCGCTCAGCCATGAATTGCAAAGTGGTGACCAAGTGGAAATATTAACTTCTGAAAACATAAAGCCAAACAGCAACTGGTTGGACTATGCGACTACGGCGAGAGCAAGAAGCAAAATCAAATCTTCTTTAAAAGATGAAAAGAAAGAAGTTGCCGTCGATGGCAAAGAACTTTTAAGACGCAAATTAAAACAACTTAAGATCAATTTAGACGAAAAATCCATCAATGAAATGGTGGTGTTTTTCAAACTAAAAACGAGTTTGGATCTGTTTTATAGAGTGGGAATCGGATCTATTGACAATACCATGCTCAAAGATTATGCCTCATCGAGAAGCAATGCTTTTATGACGTTCATTAAAAGTAAAATCCGTAAACCAACAGTAGTCCAGAACATTGATAAAGATGAAATTACCGCCAAATACGATATGTTGGTATTTGGTAAGGAGGAAGAAAAGTTGGATTATAAACTATCTGCTTGCTGTAATCCAATTCCTGGCGATGAAGTTTTTGGATTTTTGACCATCAATGAAGGTATAAAAATTCATAAAAAGAACTGTCCTAACGCATTGAGCCTGCAATCTAACTATGCCTACAGAATCTTACAGGCCAAATGGATTGATTCTTCACAGCAAGAGTTTGCCGCACAAATCACCTTAAGTGGCATTGATAATATGGGATTTGTAAACAATATTACCAAAGTTATTTCCAGTAACATGCACGTCAACATGAAAAGTATTAGCTTTCAAACTGATGATGGTGTGTTTTCAGGCAAAATCAATCTTATTGTTCAAAATAGTACCATGCTTAAAAAGCTCATGGAAAATCTAAAAAAAATTAATGGAATTGATAAGGTAACCCGAGTTTAAAAAGTGTAAATTTGCCCCGAACTTTCGGGATCAATTATGAGTGTAAAAACAGAACATACTAATCAGGAAATCGTAAAAAATGTGTTTACCACATTTTTGGAAAGCAAAGGGCACAGAAAAACACCAGAGCGCTATGCCATACTCCAAGAAATTTATGATAGTGAAGAACATTTTGATATAGAATCACTCTACATCAAAATGAAAAACAAAAACTATCGCGTAAGTCGTGCTACGCTTTACAATACTATTGAATTGTTATTGGAATGCTCCTTGGTACGCAAACATCAGTTTGGTCAAAATCAGGCACATTATGAAAAATCTTATTTTGACAAACAACATGATCACGTTATTTTAACAGATACTGGAGAGGTCTTCGAATTTTGCGATCCAAGGATCCAAACAATCAAAAAAACGATTGAAGAAGTCTTTAATATTACCATCTCCAACCACTCATTATACTTTTACGGAACAAAAAACGAACAACCTAAAGAATCTTAAAATGGCAGTAGATTTACTACTAGGATTACAATGGGGCGACGAAGGCAAAGGGAAAATTGTCGATGTGCTGACCTCCAAATACAATATTATTGCACGCTTTCAAGGTGGGCCAAATGCTGGACACACCTTAGTTTTCAACGGCAAAAAACACGTCTTGCATACTATTCCATCAGGAATTTTTCATGAAGATACTGTCAATTTAGTTGGTAACGGTGTTGTTATTGACCCTGTTATTTTCAACAAAGAGTTGGACAAACTTGAAGAACAACATGTAGACTACAGAAAGTCCTTGTTGATTTCTCGTAAGGCACACATCATTTTACCAACACACCGTTTACTTGATGCGGCAAGCGAAGCTTCCAAAGGAAAAGCTAAAATCGGTTCTACCCTTAAAGGTATTGGCCCAACGTACATGGACAAAACCGGTAGAAACGGGATTAGAGTTGGTGATCTTGAAATGGCTGATTTTAAAGAGAAATATCGTGCTTTGGCCGATAAGCATGAAGCCATGATTGCCTTTTACAATGTGGATATTCAATACAACTTACAAGAACTTGAAAATGAGTTCTTCAAATCTATTGAAGTCCTCAAAACATTAACCTTTATTGATTCCGAGGAATATTTACATCAAGCTCAAAAAGAAGGAAAATCTATTTTAGCTGAAGGTGCTCAAGGTTCTTTACTGGACATCGATTTTGGAACCTATCCTTTTGTAACCTCGTCTAATACAACTGCCGCTGGTGCTTGTACTGGATTGGGCATTCCACCTAACGAAATTGGTGAGGTCTTTGGTATTTTCAAAGCCTATACCACAAGAGTGGGCTCAGGACCTTTCCCTACGGAATTGTTTGATGAAGTTGGCGCAACTATGGGCCGTGTAGGAAATGAATTTGGCGCAACGACTGGACGTTCACGTCGTTGTGGTTGGCTGGACCTAGTAGCCTTACGTTACGCTTGTCAAGTGAATGGCGTGACCAAATTAATTATGATGAAAGGTGACGTACTTTCAGGATTTAAAACCCTAAAAGTATGCACGGCTTACAATTATAAAGGCAAGGAAATACATCATTTCCCATACAATATCGATCCAGAAAACGTGACGCCTATCTATACTGAGTTTGAAGGTTGGAACGAAGATTTAACTGAAATGACTGATGCTGCCAACATGCCGAAGGCTTTGGTAGATTATATAGAGTTTTTGGAAAAAGAACTCGAAATTCCAATTACGATTGTGTCTGTCGGCCCAGATAGAAAGCAGACGATTATTAGATAAATACTTGAAACACGAACCTGCCTATTGAAAGGCAGGTTCATGTTTTAAATAGGATCAATAATATCTTTTAGTGTAATTCATGACGATCACGGCAATAGTAATCCTTAGTGAAACTCGAGTCCAAAAACTCATCATTACAAATCAAGACCGAGACATCTAAATTGATGTTAACACAAAATAAAGCTAAATTTAAAGAGTTACCTTAAAAATCATTTCGCGCACATTGAAAGCATTATATATTTTCACGGTATTATTTATAAGCTTAAGTTTTTCCGCTGTCTCTCAGACTCAAAAACTCAAGAAAATCCGTGTAGAATATTCAGGTTTTGTCGATTCTGACAGCCTTAGAGGCCCTGGCGTTTCTGTATTCACAAGAGACAATACCCAACAAGTTCATTTTACTCACGAAGGCATCAATTTATGGTGTGACCAAGCTGTATATTACGAAAAGGAAGACTTTATTGAGGCCTATAGTAATGTGATCATGAAGCAGGGCGACACCATTAATATGAATGCAAAATATGTGGAATATAGTGGTAAGACCCAATTGGCATTTGCAAGTGGCGATGTGGTATTGACCGAACCAAAATCGGTTTTAACCACTGACACCCTTTATTTTGATCGTATAAAACAGCAAGCATTTTACCAAAGCAAAGGAAAGGTGGTGAGAGATTCCTCAGGAACCATCACCAGCCAAATTGGTCGCTACTATATGAACAGTAAAAAGTACCAATTTGTTAAAAATGTGGTTTTGGTCAATCCAGAATACACCTTAAACACAGAACACCTCGATTTCTATACGCAAACAGGTCATGCGTATCTTTTCGGACCTTCTACCATTGTTGGCGAAAACAATACCATTTATGCCGAACGTGGTTTTTACAACACCAATAATGACACGGGATACTTCGTCAAAAACTCAAAGATCAATTATGAGAATCGCGTTTTTGAAGGCGACAGCATGTATTTTGATCGAAAAAAGAGTTTCGCTTCGGCGACCAACAATATCATCGTTACGGACACCATCAACAACAGTATTGCCCGCGGCCATTATGCCGAAATTTGGCGCGCCAAGGATTCCGTATTCATCACCAAACGTGCGCTGGCTATAACCGTTCAGGAAAAAGATTCCATTTACATGCACAGTGATACCTTAATGGTGACCGGAAAACCGGAACATCGTATTACGAGAGCTTATTACAATGCTAAAATATTTAAAAGCGATTTGAGCGGAAAAGCAGATTCTATCCATGCCGATCACAAATCAGGATTGACACAACTCATTAATTTGGCACGCTTCTCCACTACCGACGCGTTTACGGTAAGACGCCGACCCATTCTTTGGAATTTGGGCAATCAGATGACAGGCGACACCATTCACCTTATATCAAACCCTAAAACAGAACAATTAGATTCGCTTGTAGTTTTTGATAACGCTTTTTTGATCAGTCAGGACACCATCGGTAAAGGCTTTAATCAAATTAAGGGACTACGACTTGTTGGACTTTTCAAGGACAATGATCTTTACAATGTCGATATTATCAAAAACGCCGAAGTCATCAACTATTTAAGAGATGAGAATCAAGAATTAATTGGGATCGACAAATCTAAATCCGGAAAAATAAATCTTAAAATTGAGGACGATTATAAGATCATAACCTTAATTGATCAGGTGGATGGAGATTTATGGCCTGAATCAAAATTCCCCGAAAACGCGAGAAAATTGAGAGGCTTTGATTGGCGTGAAGAAGAACGCCCCAAAAGTGTTGATGATTTATTTAAAGATGACCCACCTTTGGTTTTACCCAAAATCAAAGGTCTAGACGACTATGTACCTCAAGAAGACTTCTTCGATGCCGCTTTTGTGTAACGCTTGGAAGATGCCAGTTCAAAGGATGCAAAAAAAGATGAGGAACAAAAAGCATCCCGTACTATCCCGAAGGAATCGCTTAAAAAAGCAGATTCCTCTAAAGTAAACACCTTGCAAAAACCGAAAAAAAAGGACAATTAAAATGACAAGTGATTTTTTAAAGTACCAGGCACAAACGACACCACATCCTCTAGCTATGGAAATTTCACATGCTGAGGGCTGTTATGTTTATGATACCAATAACAAGGCCTATCTTGATTTTGTTGCTGGCGTTTCGGCTTGTAGTTTGGGACACCGTCATCCAAAGGTGGTCAACGCTATAAAGGATCAGTTAGATAAATACTTGCACGTTATGGTTTACGGCGAGTATATTCAAGAACCTGCAGTTCAACTGGCCAAACTACTAGCGCAACACTTACCAGAATCTTTAGAATGTACCTACCTCGTCAACTCAGGAACCGAAGCTATTGAAGGCGCTTTAAAACTGGCACGTCGCGCAACTGGCAGAAGCCAAATTATATCTGCGCATCAGGCCTACCATGGTAACACGATGGGATCCATGAGCGTGATGGGTTATGAAGAGCGCAAACAGGCTTTCAGACCTCTCATTCCAGATGTCGATTTTATTACCTTCAATAATAAAGATGATTTAAATAAAATCACACCAAAAACAGCCGCAGTCATTCTTGAAACAATTCAAGGTAGCGCTGGTTTTGTGGAACCTTACGACAATTATTTGACCAAAGTCAGAACACGTTGTGATGAAGTTGGCGCCTTATTAATATTAGACGAAATCCAGCCAGGTATAGGACGTACCGGAAAATTATTCGGATTTGAGCATTACAATTGCATTCCAGATATTTTAGTTACAGGAAAAGGCCTTGGTGGCGGTATGCCCATTGGAGCTTTTTCAGCTTCAAAAGCAATGATGCATACCTTACAGGACCGTCCCAAATTAGGACATATAACGACCTTTGGCGGGCATCCTGTTATTGCTGCCGCTGCTTTAGCAACCGTCAAAGAAATTGTAGAAAGTGATTTAATGCCGCAGGCTCTTGAAAAAGAACAGCTATTTAGAAAACATTTGGTACACCCATTAATTTCGGAAATCAGAGGACGTGGATTAATGTTGGCCGCTTTAACGCCTTCTGCAGAAATTGCAAACGAAGTCATTTTAAAGGCACAAAGTAGAGGTTTAATTCTCTTTTGGTTACTTTTTGAGCCGAATGCAATTCGTATAACACCACCTTTAACGATCACAAATGATGAAATCATTAAGGGTTGTAAATTGATTATCGATATTTTAAACGAAATCTCCTCATAATTCCTTAATTTCGCACAGATATTAAACTACTATATATCAGTAAGTCATAGCTATCTACAGATGCTGTTAACTATTTTGTTGAAAACATTCGTTTTTAAAATCTCTTTTCTCTAATGTTAACGCTACATTTAATTTAACGAACACTAAAATGTGCTTATGGAGTTTAGTCAACATGACGACGACAATAATTATTCGCTAACAAAGTTTGAATCAATGTTAAAAACAAACGATGTGTTGTTTTTTGATTCCAATGAGTTTGAAAATATCATTCAGTTCTATTTTGAAAATGGCAGAATTGCTCGTGCAAAAAAAGCTATCAAATTAGGATTGGAGCAGCACCCTTCATCTATAGTTTTAAAACTTTTCCAAGTTGAAATCTACGTCTTAGAAGATAAATTGTCACAAGCAGAGAAACTTCTGGACACCTTGTATGTTTTAGAGCCTTCAAATGAGGAAATCTATATTCAAAAAGCGAATATTTTATCGAAACGCGACGAACACGAAAAAGCCATTGACACGCTAAAGATTGCTTTAACACTGACAGATTCAGATGAAGACGATGCCGATTTATTTGCCTTAATTGGCATGGAATATCTCTTTATGGATCAGTTTGAGAATGCGAAAAACTATTTTATCAAGTGTTTGGACTTGGACATAGAAGATTACTCAGCATTATACAACATTATTTACTGCTTTGAGTTTTTAGACTTACACGAAGAAGCCATTGATTTCCTGAATCGCTATTTGGACAAAAACCCTTATTGTGAAGTGGCTTGGCATCAATTGGGAATACAGTATTTTACTTTAGAAGATTACACAAAAGCTCTTGCCGCATTTGAATTCGCCATTATTTCTGATGACACTTTTGTAGGTGCTTATCTTGAAAAAGGAAAGGTGTTGGAGAAATTGAAAAAGTATGAAGATGCTATTGAAAACTACAACGTGACTTTAGCGCTTGATGAACCGACCTCTTTTGCCTTATTAAGAATTGGCAACTGCTATGAAAAATTAGGTTCTGACGATTTGGCTGCACAATATTATTTTAAAACGGTTCATGAAGATCCTTTGTTAGACAAGGGCTGGATTTCCATTACCAGGTTTTATAACAGAAAAAAAGACTACCAAAAGGCACTTTACTATATCAATAAAGCCATTAATATTGATGGCGATAATGTGAAGTATTGGAAGTTATACGCGCAAATAAACCATCGTTTAAATTTTATTGAAGAAGCAGAACGCGGTTATAAAAAAGCTCTTGATTTAGGAAATTACGAATTGGACACTTGGCTGGAAAGATCGGACGTCCTCATTAAATTAGGCGAGTTCGAAGCCTCAGCGCTTAATCTTATTCAAGCTTCAGAATTCTATCCCGAAACCGCAGAAATTGAATACCGTTTGGCAGGTATTTATTTCACATTATTGGAAAATGAAAAAGGACAATACCATCTCAAAAATGGACTGCTCCTCAATTCGGAATTTTCTTTTATCATTGAAGAACTGTTTCCTTTAATTGCTGAACACCAAATGGTGGTTAATATTATTTCAAATCCCAAAAAAACCTCCAAGTAAATTTCTATATCTTTACATGTCTCAAACGATAAATAAAAAATGCAAAGACGCTTTTCAGATTACCTATTCATTTCACTTAAAGGGATTGCTATGGGAGCAGCCGATGCTGTCCCTGGAGTTTCTGGCGGCACCATCGCTTTTATATCGGGTATTTACGAAGAATTAATTACAACTATTAGCGGTGTAAATTTAAGTTTACTGACCACACTCAGAAAGAACGGTTTGGCTGCTTTCTGGAAAAAACTAAACGGCAGTTTTTTATTGGCGCTCCTTACTGGAATCATTATCAGTTTTGTTTCATTTATGAGACTTGCCAAGTATTTGATTGAACAGCATCCGATCTTGATTTGGTCTTTCTTCTTTGGACTTATCATTGCGAGTATTGTCTTTGTTGGCAAACAAATTAAAACCTGGAATTTAGGGACTATTGTATCTCTGATTTTCGGAACTCTTGCCGCCTATTACACCACAACATTACCTTCATTGGCCAATAATGACAGTCCTGTGTTTTTGTTTTTTGCAGGAGCCATAGCCATTTGTGCCATGATTTTACCTGGTATTTCCGGTTCATTTATATTAGTGATTTTGGGCGCCTATAAAACCTTAAGTGACGCCTTACATGCTTTCGACTTTAAGAGAGTATTCATTTTCGCCGCAGGAGCTCTTATTGGGATCTTGAGTTTTAGCCATGTTTTAAAATGGCTGTTCAAAAATTATAAGAATACTACTTTAGCTGTATTAACCGGATTTATTTTTGGATCTCTCAACAAAATATGGCCTTGGAAAGAAACCCTGACCGTTTTGGAAAAATCAACAGGACAAACCCATCCTGTCTCCCAATTTACTGAGCTAGGGACCATTGAAGTGTACCAAAGACAACTTAATGATTTCGAAAGCTTAAAAATGGTTTCGGAAAAAAGCGTGATGCCCATGCATTATTCTGACATCAATAACGCCATCGACCCACAAATTGCATTTGCGCTAGGTATTATGATCATCGGATTTTTAACCATATTCATCCTTGAAAAAATAGGTTCCAAATCCAAATAAATGCAAAGTACCAGAACCTTAACTGACAAAATTTTTCTGGTCATAAAAGGCCTGTGCATGGGTGCTGCAAATAAAGTACCTGGAGTTTCTGGTGGTGTCGTTGCTTTTGTAGCAGGATTTTATGAAGAGTTTATTTATTCGCTTCAAAGAGTGAATAAAACGGCTTTCAAGCTTTTATTAAACGGAAGGTTCAAAAGTTTTTTCCGCTATATTAATGGACGCTTTTTGAGCCTTCTTTTTTTTGGAATGATTGTCAGCTACTTCAGTATTTCAAAAATTCTAGATTACTTTCTCATTCATTATGAACTTTATATATGGTGCCTTTTTTACGGCATGATTATCGGTTCAATTTATTATATCAACAAGGATTTTAAAGATTGGAATTTCAAAACCATACTCGCTCTTACCATAGGAATTTTAGTGGGCATTGGTATCAGCTTCTTGGATCCTGCAAAAGAAAATGACAATTTATTTTTTGTGTTTTTCTGTGGTATTATTAGCGTTTCTGGGATGACCTTACCTGGTTTTTCAGGATCTTTTATTCTGATTTTATTGGGCAACTACGTCTTGTTATTAGTGGATTCAGTTAATGCTCTTTCTGATTCGTTTTATGAGATTTTGAGAGGCGATTTTAGCGTTTTCCATAATGCCGAAAGGATTCGGATGCTTCAAGTATTGGTGGTATTCACGGTGGGCTCAGTCGTAGGTCTGGTTAGCTTTTCACATATCTTAAGTTATATTCTCAAACATTACAAAAATATTACCATCGCCTCTATAATTGGTTTTATTGTCGGTTCCTTAGGTGTTGTTTGGCCATGGAAAAAAACAATCTACAGACTCAACGAAGAAGGCTTACACACCTATGATTCAACAGGTAAGCAAGTTGTTGAGAATTATGAACGATTTATTCCTGATCTTAGTAGTGAAACTTATATAGCAATTATGTATATTGTTATTGGAATAGCAATTGTTTTAGCTCTAGAATGGTATGCACAAAGAACCAGAAAAGTCAAGGTCTAAATTTGGCCTCATCGGAAAAAATATCGCCTATTCATTTTCAAAGGCTCATTTTACGGCGAAGTTTGAAAATGAACACCTACCCTATTCTTACGAAAATTTTGATATCGACACGATTGCTGAATTTCCTGAAATCTTAAAACTGAACGATACGATTGTAGGCCTTAATGTTACCATTCCTTATAAAGAACAAATCATTCCCTATTTAGATGTACTCAATAAAACAAGCTCAAAAATAGGCGCTGTAAATACCATAAAAATTCATCCTTCAGGGAAAACCGAAGGATTTAACACCGATTATTACGGATTTAAAAAATCCATTGAACCTTACCTCAAATCGCATCATAAAAAGGCATTGATTTTGGGGACAGGTGGCGCTTCAAAAGCAATTGCCTATGCGCTGAAAAAACTAAAAATTCGCTTTGATTATGTATCCCGAAGTCCTCATCCAGATGCAAAATATTTGTATACTGATTTGACGGAGGACATCATTAAAAAACATCAAGTTATTATCAATTGTACACCTATCGGCACACATCCCAATGTAAACGAATGTCCCGATATTCCGTACGACGGTATTACCAAAGAACATTTGTTGTACGACTTAATTTATAACCCTATACAGACCAAATTTTTAATGTGCGGCGAAC
>JBARDR010000461.1:0-3653 GCA_049795335.1 Gelidibacter sp.
GCGATGCGGCGCCTGATCGGCGGCCCCCATCAGGGCGAAAGGCCCAGGGGATCCAGTGGAAAAGGATGCGGTGGACGGGCATTTTTGGGGAACGGATATGGAAATTGGAGCCTATCCTATTATATATTAGAGTTGACACCTGTATGATGTATACTAAAGTCCATCATGTCTTAATTATAATTAAGTATTGGTTTGCATAAGTACTGGAAGAAATCATGTCTAACCATAAACGATCAGCGTCATCCGCGTTCCCTTAGTGCAGTTCATATAGTTTTCCAATTATATATAATAAGGAGTAAATGTTTAATTATGGCGTTTTATTCCCCGAAAAGGGTAACCACCGCGCTCTCGCCCCTCACTTTTGGGTCCGCTCTCCGACGTTCAAAAAGAGTTCAGGCAAGGGCTCCATGAAATTGCCTTCTATAATGCCCAAAGTGCAGATTCCTCTAGAATGTAAAAACCCACAGATTTCAATCAAGCTGAACAATTCCCCTATCTTTCTGATTTAGGATTGGTCACTCCTCACTTTGAAACTTCAGAGGGCAATGCGAGATTGCTCACGCCAGCAAATGCGGTTCGATTTGTGGAGCTGCTGGCTATCTGAGATTTAGAGAAGATTCATACACTTCTCCTTAACAAAAAACGCGGTATTCAGGATATTCGGCAACACTGTAGAAGGCGTCACATTTGAGTTTCAGGCAAAAACCTGATTAACTATTCAGCGCGTACGCTATAGAGAAGGCTATGACAAAGAAGTTTTCATTGAGGACGGAAAAGTTTATAAGTCGATTTGACCCACTGTCTACAAGTAACTATTTTAAAAAAGGACACAGTATCAGAATCGAAATTTCCAGCAGTAACTTTCCACGTTTTGGACGTAATATAAACACTGGAGGGAATAATTACTATGAAACCGAAGGTGTTATTGCTGAAAACAAGGTGTATCATTCAAATAAATACCCTTTACAAATACGATTACCTATAACTAATCCCAAGAATTGAAAGTGCTTTTGGGTTCAAAACACTTTTATATGATAATAAACAATGCCCTATGCAACTCGTCGGGCATTTTAATTTTAAAGATTCTTAATTTCAAGTAACTTTACCACTTACCAAACTTAAATTCGATACAAATGAGTTCTAGCCATTCTAAAAGATCAATAACTTTCTGTTTCCTATCCTTATTTTTAATAGTGACAGGTACCGCAATAGGACAAGACAAACTAAAAAAGATGCCAGGTTACGAGCAGCACCAAAAAATGTCATCACAATTACAAAGTTCTATAAAAAGGATATCCCCTAATATATTTTGGAGTAAAGACGGAAATACATTCACCTATGTTGAGGATAATATGCTGCATACTTTTGATGTGAATCAAAAGAAGATTATAAAATCTGAAGACTATCAAGCGCCGCAAAGACTACCTTATTCTAGAGGAAATAGACCAGAGCGCGGCAGACAATATGCCTCTGTTAATTCCCCAGACGAAAAGTTAAAAGCTTTTACTAAGGATAGAAATATGTACATCAGCAGTCCTGATGGGTCTAATGTCATCCCTATTACTACAGATGGCAATGATGAAAACCAAGTAAAATATGGGATTGCAACCTGGGTTTATGGCGAAGAGTTAAGTCAAAACACCGCCATGTGGTGGTCGCCAGATAGTAAGAAAGTTGCTTTCTATCGATTTGAGGAGAAAGATGCCACAAAGTATTATGTGCTTTATCATCAGACAAAAATACAAGATTCATTAGAAACTGAGGCCTATCCAAAAGTGGGCGCCAAGAATTTACCTGTAGATTTATTGGTATACGACTTAGAAACAAAAAAAACAATTACCCTAGATACACGCAATGGAAAACCATTTAATGATGGCGCCCTCGGCACCTATTTATATGATATTGACTGGTCTCCAGATGGAAAAGAGTTGCTTTTTCATAGCACCAATCGTAAGCAAGATATCATGGAGTTCAAAGCAGCCGACCCTGTAACTGGCAAAACTCGCGTGGTGGTTAGGGAAGAATGGCTGCCAAGTTTTACCGTAAATTCTCCAGAAATTTATAAATTAAAAGACAAACAGCATTTTATTTGGGCTTCTGAAAGAAATGGATTTAAAAACTATTACCTCTACAATTACCATGGCAAATTAGTGAACACACTCACAAATCATAATTTTGAAGTGCGTAGAATTGTGGAAGTCGATGAAGCCAAAAAGCTAGTGTACTACATGGCAGCTAGTGGCGACAACCACATGAAAATGCAGTTGCATCGCGTTAAACTTGATGGCACCAAAAATGTTCGATTAACAAATCCTGTATACAATCACAACGTTATCCTATCGCCTACTGGCAAATACTTTGTTGATATTGCACAAACACATAACATTCCTCCTTTTATGAACCTCGTGAGCGACAAAGGAAAAGTTGTTTCAGAAATTCTAAAAACAGATATCTCAAAGTTCAAAGAATTAGGTTTCAAAACTGTTGAAAGATTCCAATTTACTGCTGCCGATGGCATAACGCAATTGGATGGACTCATTCATTTTCCATCTGATTTTGACCCTTCAAAAAAATACCCATTAATTTTAAGTAATTATGGCGGTCCAGGTGTGAACGCTTTTACAGAAAACTTCACACTTCCAAACTCTGTAACTGAATTTGGATTCTTGGTAGTTAACATCGATGGAAGAAATGTTGGCGGAAGAGGAAAGAAAATGCTCGATAAATTATATGGCAACTTAGGAATTGTTGAAATGGACGATTTTGCAGCCGGCGTTAAATCACTATATGACCGTCCTTATTTTGATAACACCAGAGTTGGCGTTTATGGCACTTCTTATGGCGGAACAGTGTCGGCGATGAGCTTATTAAGGTTTCCAGAAATCTATCATGCTGCAGTAGCCAATTCCTCAGTAACCGATTGGAGAAACTATGACAACATTTATACCGAACGGTTTATGAATTTGTTGGAAAACAATGAAAAAGGCTATGAAGCGTCCAGTTTAATGAACTATGCCAATGATTTAAAAGGAGAATTGATGATTTTTTATGGCACAAATGACAATAATGTGCATCCATCCAATTCTTTGCAATTAATCCAAGCGTTGCAGAAAGCAGGAAAAAGCTTTGAAGTGCAGGTAGGCCCCGATCAAGGGCATACCGCCTTAAATTTCAGTAGAATGATGGAGTTTTTCATTCAACATTTAATTCTGAAATAGAGGGTTAAGGAAACTCGTTTTTTTGATTTAAAGTGATGGCACTTGATTGGAAGTTTCTGGAGAACAATTCCAAATTTTCAACTAAGTGCCTTTATTTATCTCCTTTTAAAAATACGTTGCACAACTTTTCAGATTGTTTTGAGACCTCCTAATCTTATGCTTCCTTGTCATTTAATGCGCTGTGCTTTCTACTGTAAATAAAATAGACCACCAACCCAACGGACATCCAAATAACAAATCGCAACCATGTAATCAATGGTAGGGAAAGCATCAAATAACTGCAGACAATTATCGCACCCGAACAGACCAATTTGTAGGCCGGAACCTTGAATTTTCGGACGCGATCAGGTTGCTGCACTCTTAATATCCAAACGCCAATAGCCACGAGAACAAAGGCGAAGAGCGTTCCAATGTTCGTCAGTTCAGCTACAGCAC
>JBARDR010000462.1:0-1660 GCA_049795335.1 Gelidibacter sp.
GAATGAACCTCACTTGGGGAACCTTCGTCAAGGATCAAATTACTGGCAAAAAGACAGTTTTTAAATAAAAATTAATAAACCTTTCTGTCACGAAGTTTCGTTTAGGACAGGTTTTCATATAACCAACGCGATTTTATGAAATTCACAATAGGTATTGAAGAAGAGTATCAGGTGATCTGCCCAACCACTCGAGAACTGGTATCACATGATCAATTAATTGTCACCGAAGCTGCAAAACTATTAAATGAGCAAGTGAAGGCAGAAATGCACCAGGCTGTTGTAGAAGTTGGCACCAATATATGTCAGGATATCGCCCAAGCGAGAAGGGAGATTACCCACTTAAGACGATCTGTCTCAGAAATCGCCAAGGAACTAGGGCATAAAATTGGCGCTGCGGGCACCCATCCTTTTACCAAATGGGAAACGCAGTTAATCACTCCCAACCCGCGTTACGCGGAAATCGTCAACGAATTACAGGACACCGCGCGTTCCAATTTAATTTTCGGATTGCACGTGCATGTGGGTATCGCCGACAAACAACTGGCTTTGCATCTCACCAATGCCATGCGTTATTTTTTACCACATATTTATGCTTTATCTACCAATTCACCTTTTTGGGAAGGGCGAAATACGGGCTTCAAATCGTTTCGTTCTAAAGTATTTGACAAATTTCCAAGAACAGGAATTCCTGGAATCTTTCAAAGCGTGGCGGAATATGAGCACTATATTGACATCCTGATCAAAACGAATTGTATCGACAACCCAAAGAAAATATGGTGGGACATTCGGATCCATCCGTTTTTCCCCACCCTGGAAGTGCGTATCTGTGACGTCCCGATGACCATTGAAGAAACACTGAGCATTACGGCCCTAATCCAAGCTTTAGTGGCCAAGCTTTACAAACTAAGGACACAGAATCTTAATTTTATGCTCTACCATCGTGCTTTGATTAATGAAAATAAATGGCGTGCAAGCCGATACGGAATAGATGGCAGAATGATCGACTTTGGCAAGGAATGTGAAGTACCTACTAAAGATTTAATGATCGAATTACTTGATTTTGTGGATGATGTTGTGGACGAACTGGGCTCCCGAAACGAGATAGAACACATCAAAACCATGCTGAAAAATGGTACGGGCGCTGACAGACAGCTCGCCATATATGAAGAAACCAAGGATTTGATTAAAGTGGTCGATTATATTACGGAACAGACCATTTTAGGAACCTAGACAAACTCAAATGCCAAAAGAAAAATTGAAAGTAGCCATTCTCGATATGAATAACAACCAAGCCAATCAAGGTTTGCGTTGTATTGCTGACATTGTGAATGGCTTTGAAGATGAAGTTGATTTTAAAATATTTAATGTGAGAGCTGCATTAGAATTTCCAGACACCTCTTATGACATTTACATTTCGAGCGGCGGCCCTGATAGTCCGCTGGAAGATGGCCCATGGCGTATACCCTACCTCAATTTAGTACAGCAACTCTGGGAGTTTAACGAATATTCTCAACACCAAAAGAAATACATGTTCTTTATTTGCTACTCTTTTCAAGTGGTTTGCGATTATTTCAAACTCGGCGTAATGAAACCAAGACGCAGCACTAGCTTCGGGGTTTTACCCATCCACAAAACCAAAGAAGGCCTGAAGGACCCACTC
>JBARDR010000463.1:0-3585 GCA_049795335.1 Gelidibacter sp.
GGTTAGGAATGATATCGTTGATCGGTTTTTCATATAATATGGCGGTTACAGGGATTTTATCGCCAACATTCACCACTAAAGCTCTTCCTTTTGGTATATTATTAGGATTTGGCGTATGATCACCTGGCTGTAACCACGTTCCAAATGGATGCTTAATTTCCGAAGTAACTGAATAGTCACCATCATTTATATTAGGAGCTCCATTACATTGTGTCTCTACAACTTGTCTTTCAAAGCAATAATAATCTGTATTTATTCCTGGTGATGTTGTATCCTCGCCATAACCAAAGGTTTCATACAGCAAATTACTGTAGGTTGGAACTGTTTCTAAATTATACCTTACACTGATGGTATGTTCCCCATTTGGTACATTCAGAAAGGTTTTTGGGTCTGCCGTATTTGTGTTTTCTACACCATTCAACAAATAGGTATAGCTAAAAGAAGCCGTCTCCGGATTTTTAACGGTAACCATAGCCGAAGCCGTACCATCACAATTAAAGTCAGGTTCAGAAACACTAATGATTGGCGCAACTGGCTGCTTGTCTAATATAATTCCTGGCATTGGATAAATACAGCCATTGGCATCCTTTATATATAAGGTATAAGTACCTGGCGCAACATAAGCTTCATTTGATGTTATCCAAGAACCCTGATTATCAAAACTATATTGGTAGGGAGCCGTTCCGCCTTGAGGATTTGTAATACGCACCCTACCTTCTCCAGCTGGTCCACAACCTGCCAATTCAGAAACGCCGGCCGAAGCCGTTAAGGCTGTGTCAGCTTGTATGATGGTGACGATTTCTGCATCACTGAAACAGGCCGATCCACCGATTTCATATTTTATCAACGTGGCATACGTTTTAGCACCCAGATTTGAGAATACAGGATTACTGCTAAAAGTAACGCCATTATCAATACTGTAGGTAATTGTATACCCATTTGCATTGGTAACGTTAAAACGGATTTCTCCTGTATTGGAGTTATAACATAAAACATCTGATGACCCCACAACAAATTCAGGGGCTGCTGCCATATCAATTTTTATAGTAGTCTCAGTACTACAGTTATTGGCATCAACCACTCTTATTTTGTAGGTGCCTGGCTCTGTTACAATGATTTCTGGATTGGATTGGAAGTCGGTCGAACCATTTACAGAATAATAGTAAGGTGCAGTGCCGCCATTTGGATATACAGTGATCATACCACCCAAAATCTCGACGTCATCTTCCCCTTCATTTTCTTCCTGATTTTCTGCCTGATATTCACAAGCCAATAAAGGTTTTGTAATTGCCGATGTAGCCGTTAATAATGGTGGATTTACAATTTCGAAAGTTACTGTTTCTGAACACCCATCTTCGGTTGAAATGGTTGCTGTATAAGTTCCAGGATTGAGATTGGCATAGGTGTAATCGCTTTCCATAACTGGACCAACTTTCGTGATTAATGTTGCTCCTTGTGAAATAGAATAAAAATACTGTGGACCAACATCATTGGCGGCCAACTTAACACTTCCTTTATCATCGTGACATAAGGGTTGTGTCACAACGGCAGTGCCTGTAAAATTACGTTGTCTAATATGAACACCTGGCACAGAAAAAATACAAGGATTAGACGTAACACCAACTTGTTTTACATATACGTTATAAACGTTTGGTGTATTTATTACAAAAACATTGCTAGTTTGATAATTCACACCATCAACACTATACTCGTAACCACTTGGCACGCCGCCTACAACTATTTCTCCAGGTGTGGAACACGTAATGTCCTTGGAAGTAGCCGTTGGTACTAAATCGTTTGAATATACATTAAAATAGTATTGGCTGAAACAACCGCCTTCATAATGTAATGTCACTCGGTATTGACCTGCATCCTTTGCATTAAAATTAGAACCAGTTGCTATTTGGTTCCATTCGCAAGAGCTATCTTCATTGGCACATTTATCTCTAGCTTCCACAGAACAACTGCCTTCAACTAATTTTTCCCATATAATGGATGAGGTGTCTGTAATATTGGTTTGAATGGCACGCGTACTATTTGCACCACATAATAATATGATAGGAAGAAGTTTTCCGTCGTTCGGACATTCTACAATTTCATCAGCAAAAGGAAGGACAGGATTTGTACTGTTTTCGCCGTAGGTCACTACAGTAAACTTCTGATCTATAGATTGACATGGTGCTATAGCCGTATTATGAACATAATAAGTACCTGGAGTTTTTACCGTAATGGATTGTGTGGTTCCAATTACTGGAAGGCCTGAAGCATTCGTTGACCATGAGTAGGTATCGTAACCATTACCTGCAGTTAACACGGTACTAGTACCACATAAAATTACGGTCTCCTCAAAAACACATTCAATATCCGCTAAAAAGTTGGTGGCTGCAGGCGTAATTAAACATCCGGTGTTACTACTGAAACTTGGATCGTCTGTAATAATAAAATTCGGATTATCAGTCCCCTTGTAGGTCGCATAAGCCTGATTACTAATAATGTTGGAACAGGCATTATTTAAAAGACTACATGTTTTTACTACGGTAACTTTAAATCGAATTTCTTTAACTGGATCATTTATTTCCACAATAGAATTATCGACCTTAAAAACAATTTCTTTTGTGGTGGCATTATAGCTTTGTACCGTCACACCCGTTGGAAGCAGCCCCAAATCTTCCGGATAGTTAAATACAATGTTTCTAGGAAGGACATCCCTTATAGTGACACTTGTTGCATGATCATTCCCCATGTTCTGAAAACCAATTACATAGTTCAGCTCATCACCTAAGTTGACTTCTTCGTTGCCTATATTCTCGCCTTTTTTATTTTCGACTATCTTGGTAAGTACTATTTTAGGCGCAATAATTTCAATGGCAAAAGCATTAAAATAGAAGTAATAAACATCTGTATTAGTTCCTAACTTAATAGTTGCTTTAGTATCGCCATTTTTTATGACCTTATTATCCGCATTTGGAATACTGATAATACCAGCATCAAAGCCCAAAGTATTGGAACTTGCAGGGTTTCTATCCGTATAAAGCATGGGCGAATCCGTAAGAGGATCAACAATGGATACTGAACTATTAAAGAAGTTATTTGTTGGACGTATGGTTGAACCATTTGCGGCATTGGCCCCAATTCTAGTGCCATTAATTTCTAAATAATCGCCGCTCCATCCCTTATCACCTTCCAAAGCGCTAAAAGCGTATTTAGCACGCACTGGACCTACAGGGATAGTCTTAAACCCATCTACAAGAAAACTTTGTTGATTATTAGGACTAAATCTATCAATTTTTGTAAACCCATCAAAAGAGGTAATGTATTTGCTTGGCAATAAGGGATCTTCATAAATGACGAAAAGCGACCACCCTGCAGACAAACCTTCTTCATTACGTCTTGTCCCCATCTCAGCAGACGTCATTGTAGATATATTACCAACTGTGTAAGTGCCTTGGGCATTGCCTAAACCTGCTATTATATTTGTAACATCTTTATAATATACATAAGCGTTAGAATTTTGATTATTTGAGGAATTTTGATAATAAACTCGCTCTCCAGTGATATCTGTATAACTACTACTTCCTGGAGTTT
>JBARDR010000464.1:0-2480 GCA_049795335.1 Gelidibacter sp.
TTTACGACTGCCATCTTCAAAACGCTCTGGTAAAAATTCGTTCGGACGCTCCCAAAGTTGTGGATGACGATGAATTTCATAGATGGAAAGCAATAAATTGGAACCTTTCTTAAAAATCATGTCTTTAAACTCATCCTCCTCAACATTGACCCGATCAATAAAATAGACTGGAGGAAACAACCGCATGGCTTCCTCAATGACTTGTTGACAGACTTTTGAAGTGTTAACCAAGTGCATCAAGTCTTTAGAATTAATAGTGTTAGTAATGAGTTCATCATGAATTTTTTCCTGCCACTCTGGATGTTGTGCTAATAACTGAAATATAAAAGACAAAGCATTGGAAGTCGTTTCATGACCTGCCGTAAAGAGAATTAAGATTTCATCAATGAGTTGTTCTTCATCCATGGAGCTGCCATCGTCATAGTGTGCTTCCAAAAGCATGTCCAACAAATCATGGTGTCTTTCTTCGGATTCACGTCTTACTTGGACAATGTTCCTAAGAATTTGTCGTGCTTCCTGGGTCAATACCAAATGTTTTTCAATATTGCCACTGGCATTGAACCACCAGCCTAAATAAGGTTGACGCAGTTCTTTGACCAACATTTTTTGGGCTGATTCTGTGATAAATTGCAATCTGCTAATATCTTCAGCGCTTGCTGCACTGCTAAAGAGAGACTTTACAACGGTTTGAAACGCCAAGTCATTGAATACAGGAAACATATCCATCGTTTTACCCACTTCAATATGTCTATATTCCGACAGAATCGCCTCGCGCATTTTACCTAAGAGATTCGCCAATTGCTTTTTATGAAATGCAGGCTGGATGAGTTGCCGTTGTTTTTTCCACAACTCGCCTTCAGCTGTCAATAGGCCTTTACCCACATATTTAACCAAATCTTCAGTTTGGATTTTGGATTTGGTGTAATTTTTATGATTCTTTTGAAGGACATATTCCGCGAAAGCGGCATCTCGAGAGAAAACGATTTCGGTGGAGAAACCGAACTTTAATTTAAAAGTGTCGCCCTTCACTATAAAATTTTCGTGATGAAACGGCAACGGGTTTTTCAGAATCTCCAAAGAATGCTTTAGAAAACGAATTAAAGGAACTGAAGGGATTTCTTTATGGGTACTCATTTACTTGGAAACAAATTTCATTGTTATAGAACGCTGATGTCACTGATTTTAGAAGATTTACGCTGATTTCTATATACGATACCAAAAACTCTCATAAACTATGAAATTAGAATTTGGCGTTTACCTTATCAAAATTTGGCTATTTTTAAACGTAAAATTTTTAAAAAAAATAAGCACATAAACCAATTCACTAAGCCAAAATAATTCTGATAAATTCATTAAAACAATCCGCCTTGAATGGCACCTTTTATTTTCCCAAGGTGCTTATAGGCCAATTCTGTTACTTCCCTACCACGAGGCGTACGCATGATAAAACCTTGTTGAATCAAAAATGGCTCATATACTTCTTCAATGGTTTCCGCACTTTCACTCACAGCTGTTGCCAATGTTGAGATACCAACAGGGCCACCTTTGAACTTATCAATGATGGTGGTCAAAATCTTGTTGTCCATTTCATCAAGGCCATGCGCATCCACATTCAAGGCTTTTAATGCAAATTTGGCAATGGAGATATCGATACTTCCATTGCCCTTTATCTGAGCAAAATCACGGACGCGACGTAAGAGCGCATTCGAAATACGAGGAGTTCCTCTACTCCGTCCAGCAATTTCAATTGCCGCTTCCATTGAAATAGGCACGTTCAAAATGGAGGCACTACGTTGGGTAATGGTAGTCAACAATTCGGTATTATAATATTGTAAACGGCTTTGAATACCAAAACGTGCACGCATGGGCGAAGTCAATAATCCAGAACGGGTGGTCGCACCAATCAATGTAAACGGTTCTAAGTTGATTTGAACAGTCCTGGCATTTGGGCCAGATTCGATCATGATATCAATTTTATAATCCTCCATGGCAGAATACAGATACTCTTCCACAACGGGGCTCAAGCGATGAATTTCATCAATAAACAACACATCACGTTCGTCAAGGTTGGTCAAAAGACCAGCAAGATCTCCTGGCTTGTCTAAAACAGGTCCTGAGGTCACTTTGATGCCAACACCCAATTCACTCGCTAAAATGTGCGCTAAGGTGGTTTTACCGAGTCCTGGAGGCCCGTGGAACAAGGTGTGGTCCAAGGCTTCGTTTCTCTGATTAGCAGCTTCTACGAAAATCTTCAGATTCTCCATAACCTGATCCTGACCTGTAAAATCATCAAAGGACAGAGGTCTCAGTTTTTTCTCGACATCAAATTCTTCTGGAGAAAAATTTTCGTTGGATGGGTTTAGGTTATCGTTCATCTTTAGTTCCCACAGAGGTGGGAAGCTCGTTTTAAAAAGTTAAGATTAATCAATAAATTATTATCAATTAAACAAAAGCAAATATAATGAAAAAGACCCTTAGAA
>JBARDR010000465.1:0-5055 GCA_049795335.1 Gelidibacter sp.
GAGCTGTCAAGCCGTTCCGACGAGTAAAAAAGTGGTGGTTGATTTTGATGTATAATTAATATAGTAATTTGGGCGTTACCCTAAAAAGGGTCGGGCTTTCGGCAGTCGCTCTCTTCGAGGAGCTACCACAATGCCTCAATCCCGAAAGCCAATAAAAAAAAACTTAAAAACAAATACCCGTAAACCCCTTTCCTTTGGAGAGGGTTGGGGTGAGGATTATGAGTGAAGAACAAATAAAAAACCTAGAAAAGCAATTCGAAGAACGCATCGCAAGAGACGAAAAAATCGAACCTAAAGATTGGATGCCCGAAAAGTACCGTCAGACTCATATTCGTCAGATGTCTCAACACGCGCATTCTGAAATTGTGGGCATGCTTCCAGAAGGCAATTGGATTACAAGAGCACCTTCATTGCGACGAAAAGTAGCATTGTTGGCGAAAGTCCAAGATGAAGCTGGTCATGGTTTGTACTTATATTCTGCAACCGAAACTTTAGGGATTTCCCTCGAGGAATTGTACGAGCAACTCCATTCTGGAAAAGCAAAATATTCTTCCATTTTTAATTATCCAACTGTCACTTGGGCCGATATGGGCGCTATAGGCTGGTTGGTTGATGGTGCAGCAATTATCAATCAGGTGCCATTGTGTAGTACGTCTTACGGGCCTTACGCGAGAGCAATGGTAAGGGTTTGTAAAGAGGAGAGTTTCCATCAACGTCAAGGTTATGAAATCATGATCAAATTGATGAGTGGGACTCCTGAACAAAAAGAAATGGCACAAGATGCCTTAAATCGCTGGTGGTGGCCAAGTTTGATGATGTTAGGGCCAACAGATGCAGAATCCGTGCATACGGAACAATCCATGAAATGGAAATTGAAACGTAAATCCAATGATGAATTACGTCAACAATTTATCGATCAAACCGTTCCGCAAGCAGATTTAATCGGCTTGACCATTCCAGATCCCGATTTAAAATGGAACGAGGAACGTGGGAGCTACGATTTTGGAGAACTTAATTGGGATGAATTTTGGCAAGTCGTCAAAGGTCATGGGCCCATGAATAAAGAACGCATGAAAGCAAGAGTAGGCGCATGGGAACGTGGGGAATGGGTTCGTGATGCGGCCATGGCACATGCCGAAAAGAAAGCAAATAGGAAAGAAAAACAAGTAGTTTAATGATGGAACTTGAAAATGAAATTGAAGTTGAAATCGAATCGTTTCAGTTTCAATTTCAACTTCGATTTCAATTTAATTAAGAATATATGTCAACAAAACAATGGCCACTTTGGGAGGTCTTCGTCAGAAGTAAAAACGGATTGGAACATCGTCATTTCGGAAGTCTGCACGCAGCAGATGCAGAAATGGCCTTGGAAAACGCACGCGATGTGTACACCAGAAGAAATGAAGGTGTCAGTATTTGGGTGGTTGAATCCAAAAACATCACAGCGTCAAATCCAGAACAAAACGGCGAACTCTTTGAACCCGCACAAGATAAAGTTTACCGTCATCCAACGTTTTATGAGTTGCCTGATGAAGTGAAATACATGTAAAGGATTAACGATTGAGGAATCCTGATTTTAGAAGTCATAAATCAACAATCGCTAATCAACAATACTTAAAAGTAAATGAAGACTAATTTATATAACTATATACTCGGAATCGCCGACAACAGTCTTATCCTCGGTCAACGCATGGGCGAACTCTGCGGACATGGCCCAAGTTTAGAAACTGATATCGCTTGCACAAATATCTCACTCGATTTATTCGGACAAGTGCGCAGTTATTACCAATACGCGGCAAAACTTGCTGGAGATGGACGGAACGAAGACGATATTGCCATGCTTCGCAAAGAACGTGAGTATGTCAATGTCTTGTTGGTGGAACAGCCAAATACGGATTTTGCTTACACCATGGTACGCCATTTTTTATTTGATGTGTATCATTTATTGTTTTTAACCGAATTGCAAAAGAGCAAGGATTTGACTTTGGCGGCAATTGCAACTAAGTCGGTTAAAGAAGTGAGTTACCATCAGCGTTTTTCAACCGACTGGATCAAGCGTTTGGGTGACGGAACTGATGAAAGTCAACAAAAAACTCAAAACGCTATTAACGACCTATGGACATATACCGATGAGTTATTCCATCAAACCGAAGCCGATAAAGCCATGGCTCAGGAAGGGATTGGTGTAGATGTCACAAAATTAAAAGAAAAATATTACTCAAAAGTAAAGAGCGTTTTGGAAGAAGCCACTTTGACTATTCCAGAATCAAAATACTTCCAAAAAGGAGGAAAAGTGGGCATCCATACCGAGCATATGGGATTCTTATTGGCCGAATTGCAATACATGCAACGCACATATCCCAATATGGAATGGTAAAGAATTGTTGATTGATGAATTTTGATTGGAGATTACCGAAGTACTTCAAAAATCAACAATCGTTAATCTTCAATCTTAAATAAATCATGATAAGCACAGAACAACATATCGACCCAAAACTGATGGCGATACTGGAAACAGTTTCCGATCCAGAAATCCCAGTACTTTCAATTATGGATATGGGAGTGGTCCGTTCTGCAATTATTGAAAATGACATTGTAAAAGTTCAAATCACGCCAACTTACAGCGGTTGCCCAGCAATGGATGTGATAGGCGATGATATTAAAGCAGCTTTAAAAAAGGCAGATTACCACTCAGAAGTCGAATTAATCCTCTCTCCAGCTTGGACGACCGATTGGATTACCCCAAGAGGACGAAAATCATTGGAAGAATATGGCATTGCAGCCCCATTAAACGCAGAAGCGGATAAAGATGTATTATTGCACGGAAAACGCTTAGTTAAATGTCCACAATGCGGATCCATAAATACGAGATTGGTAAGTCAATTTGGTTCAACGGCATGTAAGGCACAATTTCAGTGCAACGATTGTCATGAACCTTTTGATTACTTTAAATGTTTAAAATAAAAAGATCAACGATTGCTGATTTATGATTGTTGATTTCGGAAGTGAGATCCTTCAACAATCAAAAATCGATAATCGTCAATCAAAAACCATATATAATGAAATCAATTTTACTAGAAATTAATCACGGTGTCGCCACCATCACGCTCAACCGACCAGAGGTCTTCAATAGTTTCAATCGTGAAATGGCATTTCTACTCCAGGATACTTTAGATGTTTGTGAGAAAAATGATGCCGTAAGAGCAATTGTTCTTACTGGCAAAGGAAAAGCATTTTGTGCAGGTCAAGATTTAAAAGAAGTCACAACACCGGAATTAAATCCTGGTTTCAAGAAAATTCTCGAGGAGCATTACAATCCCATAATCACGAGAATCCGATCTATAAAAAAGCCGGTTATTGGCGCGATTAATGGTGTCGCTGCCGGAGCAGGTGCAAATATTGCATTGGCTTGTGATATTGTTGTCGCTCACGAAAAAGTAAGTTTTATTCAAGCATTTAGCCTTATTGGTTTAGTGCCTGATAGCGCTGGAACCTTCTTTTTACCGCGACTTATTGGTTTTCAAAAAGCATTGGCCATAGCGATGTTAGGTGATAAGGTATCGGCCGAAGAAGCGGAAAAAATGGGCATGATCTATAAAGTTATTCCTTTAGAATTTTTTGAGGCTGACGTCAACGAACTCGCTCTAAAACTCGCTAATATGCCAACAAAAGCTTTAGGACTGATTAAAGAATTACTCAATAAATCCATGACCAATGATTTGGAAGCTCAATTAGCTTTAGAATCTAAATTGCAAATTGAAGCCGCACAAACTGACGATTATGCCGAAGGTGTTGCTGCGTTTATAGAAAAAAGACAGCCTAAATTTAAGGGAAAGTAAATATCGAATATCGAACGGATTAATAACGAATAATGAAGTTTCAATATGGCAATTTATAAGTATGATTTGGAAGAACGCATAATTAAGTTCGCTGTTGACGTTATTTTAATCTGCGGAAAAATCGATGGAAGTTTTGCTTCACAGCACTTGTCTAAGCAATTAATCCGTTCTGCGACTTCTGCTGCCTTGAATTATGGAGAAGCACAAAGTGCAGAGTCTACTAGAGATTTTCTCCATAAAATGAAATTATGTTTGAAAGAGTTGCGAGAGTCGTTGGTTAATCTTAAAATTCAAAAAGGTGCTGATTTAATCAAAGATCTCGAGCGATTAGAACTTTTAATGAAAGAGAATAATGAGTTAATTGCCATTTTTGTTTCAAGTGTTCGAACTTCACAAAATAAGAATAAAACCTAAAAACATGAATTATATTACCAAAGTAAACTTCGATATTCAGTATTCAAAATTCGATATTCATGATTAAAAAAGTTGGTATTCTCGGTTCTGGAACCATGGGCAGCGGTATTGCGCAAGTAGCGGCAACCGCCGGTTGTCAAGTTAAATTGTACGACACTAATCAAGAAGCCTTGGATAAAGCAAAAGTCGCTTTGGAGAAAATTCTGTCGCGATTAGTTGAAAAAGATCGCATTGATTCTACAGAAAAAGGTCGCATTCAAAATAACATTTCTTACGTAAATGATTTAAAGGATCTAGCAGATTCCCATCTGACAATTGAAGCAATTATCGAAAATCTGGACATCAAGAAAAAAGTCTTTTCAGAATTGGAATCTTATGTGTCGGAAGATTGCATCATCGCGTCAAACACCTCAAGTTTATCGATCGCTTCGATTGCGTCCTCTTTAAATAAGCCAGAACGCTGTATTGGAATTCATTTTTTCAATCCGGCTCCTTTGATGCAATTGGTTGAGGTCATTCCAGCCATTCAAACCTCAAAAGAAGTTCTGGAAAAAACGGTAAAAGTTATTTCCGACTGGAAAAAAGTAGTTGCCGTTGCGAAAGACACGCCAGGGTTTATCGTCAACCGTGTTGCAAGACCATTTTACGGAGAGGCAATACGGATTTATGAAGAAGGAATCGCCGATTTTGCAACCATAGATGAAAGCTTGAAAACTTTGGGAGGTTTTAGAATGGGGCCTTTCGAACTGATGGATTTTATTGGAAATGATGTCAATTATACCGTAACCGAAACGGTATTTAC
>JBARDR010000466.1:0-3120 GCA_049795335.1 Gelidibacter sp.
AAAGGGAGGTTTGCCTATCATTTGGTGTTTACTTTTTACTTTTTTGCCTTTCTATTTGCATTGTTCAGCTTATTGGTAATAGCCAGTTTAATATGGAAAAATATCCCAGGATGGATTATGGCGTTCATTATGCCCATTGCCTTTATCTATTTGTTTTTCGGCGTAAAGCATTTTTATAAACAAGGATACCTCCGGAGTTTTATAAAAAGTAGTGCAGTGACCTTTTTGTTTTTGCTAATTGTGTTGCCATTTTCTTTCGCTATTATGGGATTGGTGGCGTTTTTGTTTTATTGAAGGACATAAGAGCTTGAACCTCGAAGCAGGAAGGTTTTAGTATAAATGCTCTCGAAAAGACTCAGAGGCGCAGAGAATGACGGATTATTTATGCTACATTTTATCGCCCCGCAGAATTTGAATAGGCAGAAACTACAACCTACAAACTGCCGACTGAATACTGAACCCTAAATCTTCTCCTTCAAATATTTCCCAATTACAGAGTTTTTATTTTTCATCACTTCTTCAGGCGTGCCCACAGCAATTAATTTACCGCCACGTTCGCCACCATCAGGACCTAAATCAATAATATAATCGGCACATTTGATCAATTCAAGATTATGTTCAACAACAATAATGGAATGCCCTTGAGCAATCAGCGCTTGAAATGATTTCAAAAGTTTTTTAATATCGTGAAAGTGTAAACCTGTCGTTGGTTCATCAAAAATGAAAAGTGCATTATCGCTTCTAGAACCTTTTCCTAAAAAGGTGGCCAACTTAATACGTTGTGCCTCACCACCCGAAAGTGTAGAGGAACTCTGACCCAAAGTTACATAGCCCAATCCTACATCTTGTAACGGTTGTAATTTACTTTGAATTTTACTTTGGTCGTGTTTTTCAAAGAAAGCAATCGCGTCATCAATAGTCATGGAGAGAACCTCATCAATATTTTTATCTTCAAAAGTGACTTCTAGAACTTCTTTTTTGAAACGTTTGCCGTTGCAGGTTTCACAGGTTAAGTGCACATCGGCCATAAACTGCATTTCAATGGTCACTTCGCCATCGCCTTTACAGGTTTCACAACGACCGCCATCCACGTTAAAGCTGAAATGTTTAGCTTGATAATTTCTTATTTTACTCAATTTCTGATTGGCGTAAAGCGCTCTGATATCATCGTAAGCTTTTACGTAAGTCACAGGATTGGAACGTGAAGAACGTCCAATGGGGTTCTGGTCTACAAACTCAATATGCTTAATGTTCGTAAAGTTTCCTTTCAATTCGGTAAACTGTCCGGCTTTATCTCCAAAACCAGTCAACAGTTTTTGAATCGCGGGATACAGAATTTTTTTGACTAAGGTACTTTTGCCGCTACCAGAAACACCTGTGACAACCGTTAACATTTCTAAAGGAAAAGTCACATCAATATTCTGTAAATTATGCTCTCTGGCACCGATGATTTCAATTTGATATTTAGACGCACGACGATTTTTTGGTACCTCAATTTTGAGTTTTCCGTTTAAATATTGAGCCGTTAACGAGTTAGATTTTAGGATATCAGCAAAGCTTCCTGTGGCCACAACTTCGCCACCCAGGGTGCCCGCTTCCGGACCGATATCAATGATTTCGTCACACGCCTGCATGATATCTTCATCATGTTCCACCACAATAACCGTGTTGCCCAAATCACGCAAGGCTTTAAGAACCACAATTAGTTTTTCAGTGTCCTTAGGATGCAGTCCAATACTCGGCTCATCCAGAATGTACATGGAACCCACTAAGCTACTACCTAAAGAAGTCGCTAAGTTAATACGCTGACTTTCGCCACCTGATAGCGTGTTCGACTTTCGGTTGAGTGTAAGATAATCAAGTCCGACATTAAATAAGAAAGACAATCTATTTGTAATTTCTACCAACAATCGTTTAGCGATGGTCGCATCGTACTCGTTAAGTTCCAGCTGATTAAAAAACGCTGCCAATTTATCTAATGGCATGGTTACCAAATCTGTAATGGTCACGCCGTCAATTTTAACATAATTGGCTTCAGGTCGCAAACGTTTGCCGTGACAGGCGCTACATTTGGTTTTTCCTCTGTAACGGGAAAGCATGACCCGATTCTGAATTTTATAAGCTTTTGACTCTAATTCAGCGAAGAAATCGTCCAAACCTGTAAAGTAGGCGTTGCCATCCCAAATGAGTTGTTTTTGATCATCCGATAATTGAAAATAAGGTTTGTGGATTGGGAAATCAAACTTATGTGAGTTGTTTACCAATTGATCCCTAAACCAGCTCATGGATTCGCCTCGCCAAGGAAAGATGGCGTTTTCATAAATGGAAAGAGCCGTGTTTGGAATGATGAGTTCTTCATCAATGCCAATCACATCGCCATAACCTTCACATTTAGGACACGCACCATAAGGATTGTTAAAGCTGAACAAATGGACGTTTGGCTCCAAAAAGGTCATACCGTCCAATTCAAATTTATTGTTGAAAGTGGTCTGTTTATGATCAGAAAGTGATTCGATAATGGTGGTGCCTTTTCCTTCAAAAAACGAGGTTTCAATAGCGTCCGCCAATCTATTATAAAAATCATCTTCATGTTTGACGATAATTCTGTCCACCACTAAAAAGATGTTTTTTTCGATGTTTTTTTCAATGGCATCCTCAATCCGAAGGACCTCATTTTTATGATGTACTCTTGCGTATCCTTGTTGTTGAAGCACTTTTAGTTTGTCGGTCATCGTACGGCCTTCCTCTAAAATAATAGGGGCGAGGAGCAGGAGTTTTTCACCTTCTTCAAATGACTTTACCAAATTTAAAACATCTGCAGTAGTATGCTTTTTGACCAAATTGCCCGAAATGGGAGAGTAGGTTTTCCCGATTCGGGCAAACAATAGTTTCAGATAATCATAGATTTCTGTTGTTGTGCCTACAGTAGATCGCGGATTGGTAGAATTGACTTTTTGTTCAATGGCAATCGCAGGAGCGATCCCTTTAATATAATCTACCTTTGGTTTGTTGAGGCGTCCCAAAAATTGACGCGCATAGCTTGATAAACTTTCCACATAACGTCTTTGACCTTCAGCATATAAAGTGTCAAAAGCTAAACTGGACTTTCCAGAACCTGAC
>JBARDR010000467.1:0-5625 GCA_049795335.1 Gelidibacter sp.
CTTTATAGCCATGCGATAACCAATCTTGAGAAAAGCTGAATAGGAATTTTTTGCCTAAAAAATAACTTTGGCGCATGACTGACCCTGCACCATCGGTAGCGATGATGATATCAGCATCTTCTACAAATTCATTTTTAAATTGATGATCTTCAAATAAAGCTGTGGTATTTTCGAAGTCCACAGATTTACATTTTTTGTTGAAATGAAATTTGACACTCTCATGTTTTTCAGCTTCGTCCATCAATAGGGCATTCAGTAGGCCACGAGAGATGGAGTTGATGTATTCATGATCACGCCCGCTATAAGGTGCCATGACCATGTTGCCCTCTATATCATGCAACATCCGTCCATTCATTGGGATGCAAAGGTCCCGGACCTTATCTTCAATTCCAGCGAGTTTCATGGCTTTAAATCCTCGATCTGAAAGTGCTAAATTAATAGATCGACCGGCGCTTATTTCTACGGTTCTTAAATCTGGACGCATTTCGTAAACGGTCACGTTATACCCGCGCTGGCCTAAACGTAAAGCGAGTAAGCTGCCGCAAAGCCCGGCGCCGATGATGAGTATGTTTTGTTTGTCTTTCATAACATTTCCCGCGAAGGCGGGAATATCCTGTTTTAATCTGATTATTTTTGATTTTTGCGTCTTCATTTCCTTTCATTTCGACAAGCTCAATGACCAAGGAATGAATTTTTTGGTTCAGATCTGTTTTAAAATATGACTACTAACCTAATTTTTACTCTTTTATAACTTCCTGCTTCATGCTCCAAACTTTCTGATTTTTAATATCGCTCTCAAACGTTCCACCAAATCATACACATCCTGAAATGAATTGTACAAAGGCGCAGGCGCACATCGGATCACATCAGGTTCGCGCCAATCACTGATAACCCCAGCTTCAGTTAATTGATGATGTAAGCGCTTATCTGCATTTTTTATTTGAATAGATAATTGACATCCGCGCTCATCTGGATTTGAGGGCGTGATGATTTTAATGTCCTCATGGTTGAGTTTGTGGATTAAAAACTCAAAATATCCTGTGAGGTGTTTGGATTTTTGGGTTAGTTTTTCCATACCGACTTCGGCAAAAATATCCAATGATGCTCTTATGGCTGCCATCGATAAAATAGGAGGATTGCTCAATTGCCAACCTTCTGCACCCGGGAGTTGGTCAAATTCGTCGCGCATTTTAAAACGTGTTTCCTTATTATGGCTCCACCAACCCGCAAAACGGTTCAGGTCTTTATTATATGCATGTCGTTCATGTATAAAACAGCCGCCCAAACTTCCGGGGCCAGAATTGAGATATTTGTAAGTACACCAAACTGCAAAATCAGCACCTGAATCGTGTAAGTTCAATGCTACATTTCCAGCGCCATGGGCACAGTCAAATCCAACCATGCAACCGTGTTTATGGCCAAGTTGCGTAATGCGTTTCAAATCGAAAAACTGCCCGGTGTAATAATTAACGCCACCAATCATGATCAATGCTATGTCGTCATGTTCGTTCAAAATAGCTTCTAAATCATTATAATTGGCCACTTCCTCGCCTTTTCTGGCCTTCCAAAGAATCAATCCATCTTCGGGATCAAAACCGTGATGGCGCAATTGGGATTCCACGGCGTATTTATCTGAAGGAAAAGCGTCCGCTTCAATCAAAATTTTATAGCGTTTTGGAGTCGGTTGGTAAAAAGACACCATCATCAAATGAAGATTGACGGTCAAGGTATTCATTACAACGACTTCAATAGGTTTGGCGCCGACAACTTTAGCCATGGTTTCGGTCAGGAATTCGTGGTAACGTAGCCAAGGATGTTTCGCTTCCAAATGACCTTCAACACCGAGATTTGCCCAATCTTCCAATTCCTGATTAATATAATCTTTGGTTGATTTGGGTTGAAGACCGAGTGAATTACCAGTCATATAGATCACCTCTTTCCCATGCTTGTCTTTTGGAATATGGAAACGATTTCTATAAGGTGCCAAAGCATCAATTTGGTCTTGTTGTTTAGCATATGCTAAACCTAATTTGTAGTTTGACAAGGTATGTGGTTTTCGGTTCTACACAAAAATAGGAATTATAAGTTTAAGAAAGCGGTCAGAAAAATGGAGATTTTAAAAGATGAAAAGATTATTTCCGTTTGATGTATGTTGATAATCAGGCATCATTTTATATTAAAAGTTAGGTGCGCGACATGGTTTGTCAAAGCTTATCTGACAAAAAAAGAGCTTCAACTTGGGTAGTGGAGGCTCTTTCAATATTTATGAACACATCTGCAAATATTCTACGGATATGCTTTATATAGCTCTTATGTTCATCGTTGAGATGTTATTTTTCATTGATTTTAATAAAAACAATTAGTCCAAGACTTTGATGTTGGTAAAAGAAAGTTTCCAGTTAATATCTGATCTTTTGTGGAGTTTTGATATTTTAATGCCTTTGAAATCTTCATAATCTTCCCAGGTTGAGGTCATGGTCGGTTCTTTCGAGTTTCCTTTTCTATAATTCCATTCTTTTAAAAGATAATCATCCCCATAAAATAAATCATAGGCATCACCAGGCGTATAACCACCTGCATTGGCATAGGTGATGGTAATTTTGTTCAGTTGCGTTTTGCTAATAGGCGCTTCGACTTTTGAAGGTTCAGAAATAGTGGCTGAGGTGTCCCAAACTAAATGAAAGGGTGCCAACAACCAATATTTGTCATTTATAAAAGCCTTATCGGCACTCATAGAGGTGCTATCCACAGCTTTCTGATTGTAGGTAACGATATCTTTTCCCGAAATCATGATGACATCGTCTGTTTTAGGATGCCAAGTCCACGACCGTTCAAAATGCGTAGTGTCCTTATCAACATTAAAGGTAAACTGTAATTCGATTACGTTTTTCCAGTTCTGAATACCATTGGCATTGGCTATTTTTTCAGCTGTGGTCCATTCTTTTTCAATGATTTTCGGTTCTTCTTTCTGCTTACAAGAAAAGAATAAAGCAATTAGTACTAGGGAGATTAATGAATTTTTCATAGTCTGTTTTTATGTAAAGATAACATGAATGATTTGTAAGTTTTAATTTTAGTGTTTAAGATACATTAAAAAAACCTGACTGGTTTTTGAAACCTGTCAGGTTTGGGAAAATTCTATTTTTTAATTATCTCTGGAAATTTTGCTTTAAAACGTTCATATCTTGGGATGGATACGTTTTGAATGTAGGAGTTGTCGGGATGTTTTTTCTCATAATCCTGATGGTAATCTTCCGCAACCCAAAATTGTTGAAAAGGATAAACTTCTGCCGCAATGGGTTCATTTAATTTTTTGGCCAACGCTGCTTTCTTTTCTTCAATGATTTTTTTCTGGGCGTCATTCTGATAAAAAATGATGGAACGGTATTGTGAACCTTTGTCGTTGCCTTGACCATTCACTTGGGTTGGGTTTTGAGAACCAAAATAGACATCCACCAAGGTTGCAAAACTCACAACGTTTGGATCGTAAATGACTTCCACAGCTTCAGCATGTCCTGTTTTACCAGTATTGCTTGATTCGTATGTCGGATTTTGGGTATGGCCTCCGGCGTAACCACTAATAACTTCGCTAACGCCTCTGACATGCTCGTAGATATTTTCAACACACCAAAAACAGCCACTCGCAAAATAGGCTTTCGCTTTTCCGTCCTTCATAGGAGCTTCTACAGGTACTGCAGTTTCCACAACCTGTTGTTTAGGATTGGTTTGTGCGTTATTTTGGCAACTGAATAAGAATATAAGTGATAATGATAAGACGAGTGATTTCATGAGTTCGATTTGTAAGTAGTTACTTGATTAGGTAAACACTAAATTATATATGAAAGTTACGTCAAAATAAAAAGCCCTTACATATCGTAAAGGCTTTTTAACTATAAATTATATTTTGTTTAGCTTAATTTAGCAAACATTTTTTCCATTTTTTCTTTTTGCTCTTCAGCTAATTCAGCATCAACCAATATACGTCCACTGTGCTCATCGGTGATTACCTTTTTTCGTGAAGCAATTTCTACTTGCACTTGTGGTGGAATGGTAAAGAAAGATCCGCCAGAAGCACCTCTTTCAATAGCTACAACGGCTAGGCCATTTTTGACGTTTTTTCTAATTCTGTGATAAGCACTTACTAAACGCTCATCAATTGTATTTTGATACTCTTCAGATTTTTTGATCAGTGCAGTTTCTTCTTTTTCAGTTTCAGCTAAAATCGCATTCAATTCACCTTTTTTGTGCTTTAAGTGTGATTGACGGTCTTTCAAACGGTCTTTGGTTTCTGAAATAACTTCTTTTTTCTGATCAATATTGGCTTTGAATTCTTTAATGTGCTTTTCAGCTAACTCAATCTCCAATTCTTGAAATTCGATTTCTTTGGTAATTGAATTGAATTCTCTGTTATTTCTAACGTTTTTTTGCTGCTCGCCGTATTTTTTGATTAAAGCTTTAGCTTCTTCAATAAGATTCTTTTTTGATTTGATATCCTCATCAACGAGTGACAGGCCACCGTTTAATTTTTCAAGTCTAGTATTAAGTCCTTCAACTTCATCTTCTAAATCTCTTACTTCTAAAGGAAGTTCACCTCTAATATTTCTGATCTCGTCAACTCTAGAGTCAATAAGTTGTAGATCATACAACGCTCTTAATCGGTCTTCAACAGAAAGTTCAGCTTTTTTTGCCATAATTATAAATACTTTACAGGATTGGTGTTTATCGTCGATAAAACGATTGCAAAATTAGTAATTTTTTTTGAGAGATACTCGGCTAAAAAGGTTTTTGTGAACTGTTCGCTTTCATAATGTCCAATATCTGCTAAAATCACTTGACCTTCTGCTGAAAAGAAGTCGTGGTATTTTAAGTCTGAAGTAATGAAAACATCCGCCCGTGCTGACTTTGCCGCTGCAATAGCAAAACTTCCCGAGCCTCCAAGCACTGCAATACGCTGGACTTTATTTTTGATTAATTTTGAATGTTTTACACAAGAAACATTCATTTTTTGCTTTACGAAATTTAAAAACACTTCGGTTTCCATCTCATTTTCAAGCTCGCCAACCATTCCCATGCCGATGTGTTGATTGTAATTATCTAAGGGAGTCACTTCAAATGCGACTTCTTCGTAAGGATGGCTTTTAAAAAGTGCATTCAGAATGTTACGTTCCAAATGTTTTTGAAACGTTACTGAAATCTGGGTTTCTTGCTCCTGTCGATATTCGCCGCGTTCGCCAACTTTAGGATTGGAAGTCTCGTTGCCTTTAAAAGTGCCAATGCCTTCTGTATTAAAACTGCAATCGGTATAATTGCCAATGGTGCCAGCGCCAGATTGAAACAATGCTAGTCGTAAAGCTTCAGCATCCTTTTGTGGAACATAGGTAGTCAGTTTTTTGATAGTGCCTTGTTGCGGAAGCAATATTTTTTTATTGCCAATGCCTAAAGTGTTGCAAATAATGTCGTTGACGCCTTGCAAGCAATTGTCCAATGCCGTATGAATGGCGTAAATGGCAATGTCATGTTTAATGGCTTTAAGGACGACACGCTCTACATAATTGGAGCCGTTCAATTTTTTTAGACCTTTGAAAATAATGGGATTGAAGCTGACAATTAAATTACAGTCTTTCT
>JBARDR010000468.1:0-1541 GCA_049795335.1 Gelidibacter sp.
GCCAACAATAATGCGTCGTTTACAAAAAAAGCAACCGGACGTATCAATTTCATCTGTAATGAGGGGCAAAAAGTTGATGCAGCGATAAAAAAAACCATAGAAACTGGCGAAGGACAAACTATTTGGATGAATTCCATAGGCACCAATGAAGAAGGAGTTGAAGTATCAAACTTTAATTTTGAATGGACCATTAAAGTCAGAAGCTAGCACTCGTGGGCTTTAAGTGCGTCTGTTTTAGATCATTGCATAATTAGAGAAATTCGCAATTTTTGGGGCTTGGACGCTTTAAATTTGTTAAAGTTGACAAAAAGTAGCGCCATATATTGTTTTTTTACTAAATTTAAACAACCTAAAAGCATGATGCCTATTATTGAAATCTACCTAACCATTATAACCTAAAAACTAAAAAATCATGGCAAGAGCAATGTTTGAGTACACTAAAACTGTACTTAGTAAAGTCAGTTTTGATACTGCGTTGTTCTGTAGAGAGGTTCAAAAAGCAATTCAACGCTTATTACCTTACGAGATTGAAGAGCTAAAAGTATTTATCAAATCTTTGATTCTACAGAAACCCGAATTAAACCAATGTTTAATCTATTTAAAAACATAATGTGAAAGCGACCGACAGGTCGCTTTCCTTATTTTGCTAGCGGACTGATGATTTTTACATTCTGAAATGCGATGGCTCCACGGATAATCCCGGAGATGACCTCGTGTAAAGCATCAATAATCTGCATCTTCAGTTCGCTTTTATGGTAAATAATACTGACTTCACGAGCTGGAGAAGGTTCCACAAAATGATGAAGATTTCCTTTCAGATTGTCATTAAGTTCAAGTGTATGTAAATATGGGAGTAAAGTCATACCCATTCCCTCGTTTGAAAGTTTGATCAAGGTTTCTATACTGCCGCTTTCCAACTGAAAATTATCATCGGTTTGGTTTTTAAAGGCTTTACATAGATTGATGATACCATCCCTAAAACAATGACCATCTTCAAGAAGTAACATATCGTCAATTTCAAGGTCAGAAATCTCAATTAATTTTTTATCATAAAGACGATGATGTTCGGGGATATAGCCTACAAAAGGCTCATAATAGAGTACGCGTTCCTTTATGTTTTCACTTTCTAAAGGCGTTGCAGCGATTGCCGCATCTAAATGGCCATCTTTAATTCTTACGATGATATCTTCCGTCGTCAGTTCTTCAATCTTAAGCTTGACTTTAGGATATTTTTTTATGAATGCCTTTAAAAACATAGGAAGTAAGGTTGGCATAACCGTAGGAATGATTCCGATACGAAATTCGCCACCAATAAAGCCTTTTTGCTGATCTACAATATCTTGGATGCGCTCCGATTCATTGACAATATTTCGGGCTTGATTGACTATTTTTCGTCCAACTTCAGTAAGTTCAATAGGTTTTTTACTGCGATCAAAAATAAGAACGTCCAGCTCCTCTTCCAGTTTTTGAATTTGAGTGCTCAAGGTTGGTTGGGTAACGAAGCATTTTTCAGCAGCTTTCGTGAAATTTTTGTGTTCAGC
>JBARDR010000469.1:0-2521 GCA_049795335.1 Gelidibacter sp.
GGATATTACGGTGTGAATGGGATTGGAGAGTCGTGGTCGTTGTACCATAAACAAATTCCTTACGATGATTATATGGCGCAAGGGAAGAAATTCACAGCAGCGAATTATAATCCTGAGGCTTGGGCAAAATTGTTCAAAAAAATCGGTGCGCGTTATACGGTATTGACCACCAAACATCATGATGGCGTGGCGCTTTGGGATACTAAATACAGCCACCTAAATGTGGTCGAAAAAACGCCTGCTAAGCGCGACTTGGTAGCACCACTTGTAGAGGCTTTAAAAAAGGAAGACTTAAAAGTCGGTTTGTATTATTCATTGATTGACTGGTCGCATCCTGATTATGATGTGGTTTTTCCACGTCCGAATACAAGAAAGGATTATCCTCAAAAAAATCAAAATCAATTGTCGCCGTGGCAACGTTTTCTAAAGTTCAATCACGGACAGCTGAAAGAGTTGAGTACCAACTTTAATCCTGATTTATACTGGTTTGACGGCGATTGGGAACAATCAAGTGAAGCATGGCAAGCGGAATCTTTAAAAGACACCTTATTGGCATGGAATCCGAAAGTGATTGTCAATTCCCGATTGAAAACTTATGGCGATTATAGCACGCCAGAACAAGGCGTTCCTGTGGTAAGACCTGACGGCGCATGGGAATTTTGTATGACGATGAATGATAATTGGGGAAATTTCCCATCAGACACCAACTATAAACCGGTATCGCAAATCATCAGGACTTTTGTGGAGGTGATTGCTTCTGGCGGCAATCTATTATTGAATGTGGGACCAAAACCTGACGGGACTATCGGCGCTAAAGAAATGGAGCGTTTGGAAGCTTTGGGCGAATGGGTCAATAAACACGAATCGGCTGTTTTTGGATCGAAAGCTGGTTTGCCTTACGGACATTTTTATGGTCCAACGATGCTGAGTAAAGACGAAACTAAAATCTATTTGGCCTTATTTGATACGCCAAACAATTACATCTCATTAAAAGGAATCCAGAATAAAGTGAAATCCATCAAGGTGGTTGGGAACGGTCAAGAACTAAGTTTTGAAAGAAATGGCGGTGCCGCTTGGAATAACATTCCGGGAATTCTGAGAATTGAAGTCCCTCTAACTAAAAATTTGGATTCCAATGTGACCATTTTAGAAGTGGACTTGGAAGGTCCTTTAAAATTGTATAGAGGACATGGCCAGGCCGTGGAGATGAATTAGAACATAGACCGCTGCGCTTTTTAGAATTAAGAATTAAGAGAAAAGAGTAACTTAGGATGTAATACGTAAAGACATAGGACACTCTTTGTTTCGGAAGAATGGTGCGTGAAAATGATAGGTTTTCGTCCTTCGTCTTACGTCAAATAGTCTTATGTCAAGAGCTGAAGATAAAATTGTCGGAACTTTAAACTAACTACATAATGCCGAAAATGATGATTAAATATTCATGGATACTGTTGCTTGTTTTCGTATTTGGAAACACAAATATTGAGGCCCAGAACAATGCCTATATAGCGAGTAAAAGTTTGGTGGATTTTGTAAATCCATTAATGGGCACAGACTCTGCGTTTGATTTGTCGAACGGAAATACGTATCCTGCTATTGCAACACCTTGGGCTATGAATTTTTGGACGCCGATGACTTCTAAAATGGGCGACGGCTGGACGTATAAATACCGCGAAAATAAAATTCGAGGGATTAAACAGACGCATCAACCGAGTCCGTGGGTTAATGATTATGCCGCATTTTCATTGATGGCAATTACGGGCGATTTAAAATTTCAGGAAGATGAGCGTGAGTCTTGGTTTTCACATAAAGCAGAAACCGTAACCCCGTATCATTATTCGGTGTATTTAGCCGATTATGATGTGGTTGCTGAAGTGGCGCCCACCGAAAGAGCAGCCAGTTTTAAATTTACTTTTCCCGAATCTGAAACTTCCTTTATCATTCTTGATGCCTTTAACAAAGGTTCGATGGTGAAGATTATTCCTGAAGAACGCAAAATCATTGGGTATTGTAGAAATAACAGTGGCGGTGTTCCCGATAATTTTCACAACTATTTTGTGGCGGTATTTGACAAGGATTTTGAACTTAATCACACATGGCATGATGGGTGGCAATTGTTGGAAAATTCCAATAATAGCGAAGGCGATCATGTGGGCGCTATTATCGGATTTAAAACGAAAAAAGGAGAAGTGGTCAACGTTAAAGTGGCATCGTCTTTTATCAGTCCTGAGCAAGCACAATTAAATTTGTCACGAGAAATTGGTGCGGATACTTTTGAAAACACAAAGGAAAAAGCCAAACAAGCTTGGGAAACAGAACTCAACAGAATTAAAATCGAAGATGATAATATTGATAATTTAAGAACATTCTACTCCAGTTTGTATCGTGTTTTATTGTTTCCGAGAAAGTTTTATGAGTTTGATGCCCATAACGAAGTGGTCCATTATAGCCCTTATAATGGCAAAGTATTACCAGGATATATGTTTACCGATAATGGTTTTTGGGACACGTTCAGAGCCGT
>JBARDR010000470.1:0-3307 GCA_049795335.1 Gelidibacter sp.
TGTTAGCTGTGCTACTTACAAACCGCAGTCCAAAATTACAACGCTAGAAGCAACTCCTTCAAAACAGCCTACACACACGTTCTTTGTTGCTGGTGGCTTAGGAAATGCAACAATAGATGCCAATCCAGAGCTTCAAAATCTTTTAAAAACATACTTGGATCAAGCCAACAAAAAAAGCACCTTACTTTTTACGGGGGACGACATTCCAGGCAATGCAGATAAAAACACCAAAGAATCCTTTATAAAAGCGAAGATGGCTATGACTAAAGATTTTAAAGGAAAAACTGTTTTCATCCCTGGACATCTTGAATGGAGCAGTAAAAACACAAAAAAAATTGAATGGCTCGAAGACTATTTAAAAGACCACAATATTAAGAATTTTGAGGTTCAGCCTAAAAACGTCTGCCCTTTAGAATATGTTGAAATTGATGAAACGCTTGACATTCTTTATGTGGACTCCAACTGGTTTGAAACCAATTGGGATCATGTGCAAGGCATCAATAAAAAATGTACGGATATTAATACCAAGCGTAGATTCAATGAAGAATTTGAAAATTATATCAAAGATTCAAGGGGTAAAAATCTATTGATTGTGATGCATCATCCTATTTTCAGCAATGGTAAATATGCGGGAAAACAAACTTTCTTGGAAAGCATAACACCTTTGCCGATTGTTGGAAATGTCATTCATGAAATTGCAGATCTAGGAGGCTTTTCACAACAAAGACTTAATTCGCATCGATATACATACCTTCGCACCACCATCAGTTCATTGGCACAGGATAATGATCGTGTTACTATAGTTTCAGGGCATGAAGAAAGTTTACAATATTTGACGAGTAAAAATATTCGACAAATTATCAGTGGTTCGTTAGGCAGGCGCACGGGTACCAAAATATCTGAAGGAACGATTGCAAATATTGGGGGCACATTAGAATTTGATGGCAAATTCACCTATGGAGAAAAGGGTTTTGCAGTGATCAATTATTATGAAGATGGCACATCTGATGTTAAATTCGTTACAGAAAACGAAACTTACGCTTTCGATCTGAATGATAAATTCCCAGAAAAAAAAGAACCTTATCCGATTCCAACATTTTCCAAACCCACAAAAACAATTGCCATTACTACAGATAAAAAGAAACTCGATAAATCAGGCTTTTATAAATTTATCTGGGGAGAGCGTTACCGTAGTTATTTTGGCAAACCGGTCACTGCAGAAATAGGCATATTTGACACTTTATATTCTGGTTTAAAAATCACCAAACAAAGTGGTGGCCACCAATCCTTTTCGGCGCGACTTCAAAATAAGGAAAGTAAAGACTTCGCCATGAGGGGCCTTCAAAAAGACGCCCTAAAATTCCTTCGATTTAAAGTTCCAGGAATTGCCTATTCCGATGAAGATTTCAAGGGCACCTTTGCAGAAACCGTGGTGTATGACTTTTTCAGCACCACGCATCCTTATATGCAATTGGTGATTGATCCATTGGCGAAATCGGCGGGCATCAACCACGCCAATTCCCAACTATACTACTTACCAAAACAACCTGGTTTTAACTTTTTGGGAGATGATTATGGCAATCAGCTTTATTATATCGAAGAACGCCCCATGATGGCGCAAAAAGATTACGAAGGCTTTAACCGTGCCAATCCCGAAGAAAAAGGAAAAGTTGTCAATTTTGAAAGTACTACAGACGTATTGGAAAAATTAAACAGAAGCGAAAAATACTCCATCGATCAACGTGCTTACATCCGAGCGCGTTTATTTGACATGCTTATTGGCGACTGGGATCGTCATGAAGGACAATGGCGTTGGATACAATATGAAATTGATAAAGACCACACACGTTTTATTCCTATTCCAAAAGATAGAGATGCCGCGTTTTCAAAGTTTGATGGTATCGCCATTCCTATTATAAAAATGCTAGTGCCTGACGTTCGTTTTTGGCAATCTTATGATTCTGATATTAACAACGTGAAATGGTTTAATGCCGAAGCTAATAATTTAGACATGGCATTTTTAAATAAACACGATGCCTCCGTTTGGGTGGAGGAAGCGAAAATAATCCAAGCCCAAATGACAGATGATGTGATTGATCAAGCCTTTACAAGATTGCCTGAAGAAGTCCAAGACGCAACCTCCGAGGACATCAAAAACAAACTCAAAGGCCGATTAAAAAACCTCGACGCCATTGCCAAACGTTATGGCGACCGCATGCAGAAAGTGGTGGTCATTCATGGCACCAATAAAGATGATAAAATAGAAATTACACGACTTCCAAAAGGACAGACTAAAGTTGTTGTAAAACGATTAAAAACCGAGGCTTCAAATCCGATTTTCTTTGAACGTACGTTTGACAGAAAGGCCACTAAGGAACTATGGATTTATGGTCTAAACGACGATGATCACTTTAAAGTTTCAGGAAATGGCGATAATGAAATCATGTTGCGTTTGGTTGGTGGCTACGGCGATGATGTCTTCGAGATCAGCAATCGTAAAAACCTGAAAGTATATGATTGGAAGGATGAAAAAGCGACATTTACGGATAAAACGCCAGCAAAGCACTTTACGCCACTCTATGAAACCAATACTTTTATCTACCGAGAATTTAAAGAGAACACCAATGTGTTTTTTCCAAATTTAGGATTCAAAACAGATGACGGTGTCTTTTTAGGCGCCACAGACACCTACACCAATCACGGTTTTAACGGCGAAGACTTCAGATATAAACACTCTTTATCAGCTAATTATTTCTTTAATTTTAAGGCAATAGAAGTGGATTATTTCGGACAGTTTGCCAACATCATCCCGAATTGGAATTTTGAGATCGTCGGTTATTATACCAGTCCACTATTTGGTAAAAACTATTTTGGCTATGGCAATGATTCGGAATATGATGAAGATGAAGTGGGCAAAAATTTCAACCGTGCGCGTATAAAGCAAATTAAACTTAGATCTGGAATAGCCTACAAAACCCTCCATTTCCATGCACTTTTTGAAAATTACAGAGTTGAAGAAAATCCAAATCGTTGGTTTACCACCGACAATTTTGGAGATGAAATTTTTGAAAATCAAAATTATGTAGGAGCTGAAGCAGACATCTTATATGAAAATGTTGATGCTTTGGATTTTCCAACCCGAGGACTTTATTTTAAAGCGTTACTTGGCTACAAGAAAAACTTGAAATTGGATAATAACCAATTTGGATATGCCGCCTTGAAATTGGGGATTGATAAAAAACTAATTCCTTCCGGAGATTTAGTCCTAGGTTCAAAAGCGGAGATCAGAACTAATTTTGGTGATGAT
>JBARDR010000471.1:0-1950 GCA_049795335.1 Gelidibacter sp.
TGTGGATACCAATCGATTGATAAAGGCCGTTATTTTTGGAGGACAAGAAATAACCTATCAAGCGTGGAATGGACTGGAAGATTTGGATCTTCTAAAAAACGACCGAACTTTTAATACGGCAGGAATGTATACCGATGCCGATGGAAATGTTCAGTTTTATGATAATGAAATTGACGATTATAGTCAAAACCATTACCAGATGCACTGGAATGAGCGATGGGATAATAACTGGTCCACCACCTTAGGTTTGAACTACACCAAGGGCTTAGGTTTTTTTGAGCAGTATAAGGAAAACCAAAAATTAGTGCAATATGGTATGACAGATCTTGTTCTTGGTGGAGAAAGCATTAAGCGAAGTAATTTGGTGCGCCGTCGTTGGTTGGACAACGATTTTTATGTGGTTAATGCCAATGCCAATTATAAAGAAGAGAACTTAAATCTCTCTTTTGGCACATCTATTAGTACCTATAGTGGCGATCATTTCGGGGAGATTATTTGGGCACAATACGCAGGAAACACACCAAAAGGACATCGTTATTATGATGGTAACGGAAAGAAAATAGATGCTAGTGTCTTTGCAAAAGCAACCTTTAATATTGACGAGCAGTTGAGTTTTTATGGCGATCTGCAATTCCGAAATGTAGGTTATAAAACAACAGGGACAAATTCGGATATCGAGCTTATGGAGCTTGACGAAACTTTCAATTTCTTTAACCCCAAAGCTGGATTGACCTATCAGTTTAATCCAGCAAACGCCTTGTACTTTTCTTATGCGAGAGCTAATCGTGAGCCGAACCGTAAGGATTATCAAAATAATGCCAACGTAAAGCCAGAACAACTGAACGATTTTGAAATGGGGTGGAGGTATGACGAATCTACATTCCGAATGAATGCCAATGCTTATTATATGTTGTATAATGAACAATTGGTGTTGACGGGAGAGCTTAGTGATACTGGTGGCGCAATCAGAACCAATAGTGGCGAAAGTTACCGATTAGGATTAGAATTGGAAGCCGCAGTGAAATTGACTTCAAAATGGCGTTTGCAGCCAAGTGTGACTGTGAGCTCTAATAAGGCTAAAAAGACGGTCATAGAACGTGATGGCAAATTGGTCGATTTGGGTAAAACAAACATTTCGTTTTCGCCAAATTTTGTGGCATCAAATGCTTTAACTTTTCAGCCAAAAGACCATTTTCAGATCAGTTTATTGAGCAAATATGTGGGCGAACAGTTTATGGGAAATACTGATTCTCAGAAATCTAAATTGGAAGCTTATTTTGTGAATGATTTAAATGTGACTTACGAATGGGTTTTGAAATCAAAAGATGATTTTCAGAAAAAACCGTTTATCAAATCGATATTGTTTTCTGGATTGGTTAATAATATCTTCAATAAGAAATATGTTTCCAACGGCTTCTATTACACTTTTGATGATGATTATACCGATGCAAATAAAGTGACCACAATAGAAGGAGCAGGTTATTTTCCACAAGCAACCACTAACTTTCTGATAGGTGCAACCTTAAAATTTTAGTTGCTAATAAGCAGGGAGTTTCCAGATACGGAAACGCGATACTCTTTGAGTCCACAAGGTAATTGTTGGCCAATGGAACCTCCTGTAAATAAACTATAAGTATTGGCGTCAGTGCAGCCGCACACTGCGTTGGCGCCAGTAATTGTAAGTAAGGAACAAGTAGTTTGTTCATGATTAGGATCAGCAGCATCCCAGGCGCGAAAACCACTGCCAACATTCATAACAATGACCCCTTTATTTCCCTGATTGGCCACATAAACGGAATTACTGGTATACAACAGTTGACTGTATTGTGGTAAATTCATATTGAGTGTGATATTCACAGCGGCATTGACAAGGAATTTGCAATTCGCATCGCTATTGTTTCTGCTACAGGACGTTAAGAAAACTAAGCTTATTAAGAAAAAGAAGTGTTT
>JBARDR010000472.1:0-7144 GCA_049795335.1 Gelidibacter sp.
ATGTATAACTATTTTATACTAAAAAATCTCCATAGATTTACCTTGAATTCTTAAAAAGAATCAAACATGATTAATATCATTTCATTAATGATTTTGTCACTATAATTTTGATTTGATCATAATACGGACGAATTACCATGAAAAATATATTATTACCAACTGACTTTTCAGAGAATTCTTGGAATGCAATTGCTTATGCACTTAAGTTTTTCGAGAAAACATCTTGCACTTTTTACTTGCTGCATGTCAATGCTTTAAGTTATATTGGTGCAACGGATTCGCCATATATAACCGACACAGATTTTGTTGAAAACACCTTCACTAAGCCTGCTAAAAATCAATTAAAGACACTTTTGAAACGTATTAGGACAGAATTCCCCGATTCTCAAAACCATCACTTTTTCACACTTACCGATTATAATTTTTTTGTGGAATCCGTTCGAAGTCATGTGTTAGAGAAAAAAATAGACATGATTGTCATGGGCACAAAGGGTGCTAGCGGCTTGAAAAAAGTGATTGTTGGTAGTAATGCTGCTGATGTTATAAAAAAAGTAAAATGCCCTACTCTGGTGGTGCCAGAAGATGCTCAATTTGTTGATTTGGATGAGATTGCATTTCCCACAGATTATTTACTGACCTATGGTGTGCGTCTATTAAAGCCACTTCATAATATTTTAGACGTACATAAGTCGAGTTTACAGGTGGTTCACATTACCAACAAAGCTGCAGAGTTGAGTATCGAGCAACAGGATAATAAGGATGTATTGAGCGAGTATTTCAATAAATTTAGAATCAAATTTTATAATCTTTCCAATAAAAATGTTGAAGATGCCATTGAGTGTTTTGTGCAGAGTCGCGATGTGAAGATGATGGCCATGGTTGCAAAAAACATCAATTACTTTCAACGAATTTTATTTCATAACAAAATTGAAAAAATTACCTATCATACCCGCATTCCGTTTTTAGTGATGCACGATAAGATGCATTAGGGGAGGCGCACCTAAGTATTAAGTACACCGGAATATCTAGAAATATTGGCATTGGAACAACTTACAACTTGTTCTGATGCTTTTTAATTTCCTGATGACACCAGAGTTCGCAAATTGTTGTCCATTGCGCTATCCAAATTTTGGATTTAAAACGAGAAATATTTCTGAAAACATCCATTCTCTGTCTAAAATATTCAATGCTCAGTTATTCAGGGCATTGAAATGACATTTATCATGGTTTTATACGATTTAAATCTTTAAATTTATTATCTAATAAATACTGTACCATGGTTTCAATTCTTTTTCCAACAGATTTTTCTGAAAACTCAATGAATGCCCTCCGGTATGCTTTGGAGTTTTTTAAGTATGAAAACGCTCAGTTTTACTTTATGAACGTTTATCAAAAGGAATTCTATGATCATAAGGATTTAGTGTCACGTGAGGTATATGATGAGGTTTTGGAAGGTGTGAAAAACGAGTCGGAGGCCAAATTGGAAGCCCTATTGAAAACGGTTAATGAAATTTCGCCAAATCCAAAATTTCAATACCACAGCATTTCGGCCTACAATTCCCTGGTTGGAGAAGCCAGTCGCATTGTTAATGAGAAAGACATTGACTTGATTGTTATGGGAACGAAGGGTAAATCGGATGACCGTAAACTCATCTTTGGAAGCCAAACCTTTCAGGTATTAAAATATGTGCAATGTCCTGTGTTGGCCATTCCAGCCAATTACACCTATACCCAACCAAAACGTATTTTGTTTCCTACCGATTATCTCATTCCTTACAAACGTAGAGAGTTGAAGCTGGTGTGCGATTTAGCCGGCTCCTACAGAAGTGTGGTTGATGTGGTCTATGTTTCAGGAAGTAATAAGTTGTCCATGCGACAAGAAGATAATCAGGAGTTTATAAAAAACACCATTTGTAAGACCAAATTAAATTTCTATACCATAAATGAAAAAGATGTCGCCAAAGCCATAAGAAATTACATCAAAGAACACCAAGTGGATATGTTGGTCATGGTAAATACCCAGTATTCATTTTTGGAGAATATGTTGTTTCCATCAACCATAGATAAAGTAAGTCTCGATTTGAAGATTCCGCTTTTGGCGATGCAAAATTCGACACGCTCTCTATAGATATCCGACTTATAAATTATGAATAATATATTACTGCCAACTGATTTTTCTGACAATTCCTGGAACGCCATCGGGTATGCGATCAAGCTTTTTGAAAATCACCAGTGTACTTTTCATTTGTTCAATGCTTATACGCCTGTAGTTTATGATTTGACCTTCGTGCTATTGGCCAATCCTGCGCAATTTGGTCTACGTGATTCTATTAGAAAGGCTTCAAGAGAACATTTAAGTGCGCTGAAAACCCGCATTTTAGACAAATTCGGCAGCAATCCGAACCATAAATTTGAAACGATTGCAAGATTTGATACGCTACTTTCAGGGATCAAGGATTTAATTGATGAACGTCATATCGACCTTATCGTCATGGGAACGAAAGGCGCAACAGGGGCCAAAAAAATATTGTTTGGCTCTAATACCGTGCAAGTTTTTAAGGAAATTAAATCGCCAATTATTGCAATTCCTTCCGATTTTGAATATGTAAAGCCTCAAGAGATTTTGTTTCCTACAGATTTAGAAGTTAATTTTAACGATAAGCAACTTCATGTTCTTAAGGAGATTGCAGTTTTGCATAAGTCCAAAATCAACGCCATGCACGTAAGAACGGGCCACGGTTTGAGTGAGATTCAAGATCAGAACAAATTGAGGTTGCAGACCCTTTTTGGGAAAATGGACTATGAGTTTGACGACGTTGATGATATGGGCATTCCAGAAGCCATCCATAAATTTCAAGAGGAACAAACGGTAAATATGTTGGCGATGATCAACAACAAACAATCATTTTTTGAGAATTTGTTTTTCAAGGACACCATCAATCAAATTGGGTTTTATTTAAATATCCCTTTTTTAGTGATACCGTCCAAACAAAACTAATACGAGAACATCATGACATCAAAAAAAGTAAACATTTTAATATTACCACAAGGTATGTCGATACGATGAGTCAAAGTTCAGTAAGAGATTAATTGAATATTGTTAAAGAAAGTGATCACAAAGATCGGGTTTAAACCAACGCTGCCGTTTTTGGTTATAACCGGAATAAGGTTCATAGTACGAAGAGCGGATAATAGAAGGCAAGCCTAATTGAGCGCGAGTAGAAGCTTGGATGGTGAGTTCTTTTAGAATTTGTCCAACTTTTTGAGAGAAAATAAATCTTAGTTTGATAAATCACATCTAAAAACCGTTTTAAATTATGAAAAATAGAATCATAGAAGCCCTAAAGAATTTTGATAGCGACGCTCTGGACGCGCTACTCGACAACGAAAAGTCTTATATGGACGTTTCAAAATCGCTCTTTATAAGCACCATAAAAAATACCTTTGAAACTGCAAAAGAGGAAGGATGCCAAGCTTTTGATGATGTTTTTTTCGGTATATGCGGAAGCTGCAATAAGGGATGTGAAGGCATGACCTTTTTATCAAACAGTGGTCATTATTTGGATCTTTTTATCGAAAGTAAAGATGGATATTCGGTGGATGATATTTATATATGCAATGATCTATCCAATCTTACTGGCCTTGAGAAGCTACATGATTTAAGCTTTGATTTCGACGAAGATGAGAAAGTGCTCTTTACGCCAAATAGTGAATACCTGTTAATCAATGAACAGTATGAACTCTTGCTATCTGAATTCCGCGATTTAGAGGATGGCATTACATTGGATGTGTTTGTCTCGTGGTACGATGGATTTATTTACCTGAGAGATTTTATAAACGACTTAGATCCGTTTTCAAAGTTTCACTACAAGCTCTTCAATTCAATTTACGTTTTGCTTTGGAAAATTGACAATATTGTAGCAATAAAGACAAAATCGGAACATGTCTTTGAAGCGCTCATCGATTTTCAAGTCGCTAAAACTGAAAGGGATCAACTGATCTGGTTTTTGGAAAATGAAGATGATCAATTTATAAGTACTTTTGATATGGACGCTGAAGGCTTGCGTAACAATTCTCATATTGCTTTTCGATTGGATGAATTAAACCTTATCATTGATATTTCTGGTTACGAATATGTCTTGGATTATTTTTTGAAGCTGGAGACTTTTCATGATCATATGATGGAAAAATATGAGCCACTTCCCGAACATTATCACCAATCGGAAACCGGTGAAATCGCACCATTATTGCTTAATTATTTAAGACTGCATAATAAGCATTTGGATATTTTAAAAATATATCGTCAGGACCTTTAGAACTGTTTAAGAATTACACTTCATTAACCATTTCCAATGGACTAACTCCATATGATATCTTGCTTAAAGTCGGTAAGTTTATCCGAAAAATCTAAAAATCACTAATTCTGAACTGGAGGAGTAATCATAATATGCGAACGGTGGGTATTTTCATCCATCAACCATGGCATTCCCGGTGCTTGAGGCTTGGTCGGTAATCCAGTTTCGAGCGAGGTCATATAAGGCTTGTAAAGCACATACCGAATTCTGCTGTTTTTTAGATCCCCACTTTCCATATCATAATCTTCTTTTTTAGCCGTAACATCATATAAAGCTGCTGGCATTTTAGGCATTTCCAAGGTTCCAGCGTCGATTTCAGCTTTGCGAATATCACGCTTTTCGGCTTCGTTTTTTCCTTCGGCAACCAGTTCGCGACCTCGGCTCATATAAGGCTCCAATTTGTCACTATAACAGGAAACGCTAACCCCATTTCGTTCTAGATCATTGGCTAAACAAATCATTTCGTTGGTGCCTTCGCGCAACGTTACGAGTTCTCCTTTTTGATTGTAACCCAAAATTTTAGCACCATCTTGATACATTTCAGGACAGGCATAGAGCGCTGTTTTAATCTGACTTTCTGCCGATGGAATTTGAGATTGACCAATAGCAGATGAAAAACACAGCAACGCTGATAATAAAAATAGATATTTCATAATCGAATTTTTAAAATGGATAGATTAAGTTACGAAACTTATTGGAAATGAGTGTTTTTAGCGAAATATTTCTCATATCCATATTGAAAAGTCCTCCATGCTATTTTGGATCGTATCTTACATTTTACTGCCATGCTTTGACTAAGTAAACTTGTAGTATGCGATTATAAAGGCCAATAAAATATTCAAAATTTAATTAAACCAAACCGCATACCCTTCGCGACGAAGTTCCAATGAAATTTGTTCTTCTGCCTTTAAGGCTTCAGTTCTTGTCAAAAAAGGATCAATATGGGTATATAAACTCGGTCTTAAGTACAGTCCGTATTTTTCTACAATACTAGCAGCTAGTTTATGTCCTTTTTTATTTCTATAGCCTGTTTTATGTTGAAGAAAACGCTCTTTAGGCGTTTTGCTTGTCATCCCAACATAAATGCACTGTAATACGCCGTTGAATTGTGGATTTGCATTCCTGAATTTTACGTTTTCAGTATACACCTTTTTAGAAAGTTCAATGACATATATAGTATAAAGCGTTTTCGCCATCTTTTTGATTTTAGTGGAATCAGATTAAATACGGTGGATTACATATTATACCATTATTGGTGTTTTTTCGTGCCAAATTTTTTAAGGTGTCAAAAATCAATCTAAAATAAAAACAGAACGCAATTTTAGCGCTTATTGAGGCATAACCAATTTTAAAGCATGTGCCTCTTTTTCAGGATAAAGTGCTTTTTTGTTTGTCATTTCATCAGCTAAAGCGGTCATCATAATTTTCAATTGCTCAGGATTGCTATCCGATAGGTTCTTCGTTTCAAATGGATCTTCCTTGAGATTAAAGAGTTCGTAACGTGGCTGATCGTTGGGCTGATAATGGTAAACGATTTTCCAATCTGATTTCACCAAGCTTGTATAATAACTGCTGTTGTGCGCATGAGGAAAATGGTTTAAAAAAAGCGCATCACGGGTTTTGTTTTCCTTGCCATTAAACTGATCGTGCAGATCAAAGCCATCCACAATATAATCTTTTGGAACCGATAAATTAGTAAGATGGCCAATGGTTGGAAGAATATCCAGAATAGAACCCAACTGTTCCTGAATCGCATTTTGTGCAATAGGTAATTTTTCTTGATTGCTCGCGGTATCGTTAGGTGTGACCCATGCAGCAATAAAGGGCACGCGCATGCCACCTTCCCAGTGGTTTCCTTTTTTGCCTTTTAAAGGGGAGGAGCTGCTATACTCGTTTTCAATTGGCAATGGTGCATCCGATCCGTTATCTCCCAAGAATAGAATAAGGGTGTTTTCACCAAGGCCCATATCTTTAACGTGTTGCATAATATCACCAAGGGATTTATCCATGCCTTCAATGAGTGTGGCATAGGCTTGGGCTTTTTCGGATTTTCCGGAATTTGCATAATGCTGTTCAAAACGCCGATCGGAATAAAAGGGTGCGTGCACAGCATAATGCGACATGTTAAGAAAAAAAGGTCGCCCTTCTTCTTTAGCCTGAGAAATGGCCAGATTGGCTTCTAAAGTTAAAGCCTCTGTTAAAAATATATCTTTACCATGGTATTTTTCTAAACCAGGTACGGCTCGAGGTTTGTCGCCTCCTGTATGCCCAAAACCTTCCGTTCCAAGATAACTTCCAGGTTGTCCAATAGAACTGCCACCAATATTAATATCAAAACCTATATTTAATGGATCTTCGCCTTCACTGTCCATAGGTCCAAAATGTGCTTTCCCAACATGAATGGTTTTATACCCGTGTTGCTGTAATAATTTTGGCAATGTCACTGAGCTTTTGGTAAGTCCTTTCCAATTCCAATTTGAAGGTCCAAACTCTGTACGGTTATTGCTTTCAGGATGAATCCAGTTGGTTACGCCATGGCGTGCAGAGCTTTGTCCCGTCATGATGGAAGTTCGTGAAGGTGAGCAAACCGACTGTGCATAAAAATTTGTAAATCGAATGCCTTGTGCTGCAAGCTTTTCCATATTGGGCGTGATGTAAAAGTCATTCAGTGGATATTTCTGAGGATTGCCATTGGCGTCAGTCAAAAAGGGTAAGGAGGTATCCATAAGCCCCATATCATCAATTAGGAAGACGATGATGTTGGGTGGCGTTTGCACTTTTTGTTGGGT
>JBARDR010000473.1:0-1770 GCA_049795335.1 Gelidibacter sp.
AATGCAGGAACGGATGTCGATCTTTCTGGAGGTACTTGTAACGTTACTATAACGGGCTTAAACGCCACGCCTTTAGCTGCAGCGGGACTGTCTGGTGTTTGGACAGTAACTTCAGGACAAGAAGCTAATTCCTATAGTTTCTCGGATCCTACGGATCCTAAATCAACATTTCATGGTCAAAGCGGCGAAAGCTATACGCTTTCTTGGACCTTAACTGTTAACGACACTTATTGCTCAGACCTTCTTAGCGATGAAATTACCGTAACATTTGCCAGTTGTGAGGACAACATTGTGTTTGATGGGGTTGATGACTTTATCAGTTTCGGAAATAATTACAGCTTAACAGGCAGTCCTTTTAGTATTGAGGTCTGGATAAAAACAGCCGTGATCGGAGGGACACAGACCATCCTCTCCAAACGCGATACAAGCTTGCCAAATACAGGTTACGATTTGACTTTAGCAAACAATGTGTTGCAATTCAATTATAACAACGCTTCAGTTAGAGCAGCACAGGTTATTGATGCCTCCCGATGGTATCATGTGGCTGTGACCTTTAATGGTGCAGTTTATAATATGTTTATCGATGGCATTAACGTAAGATTAAACACCACTGGAACAGCGCCGGCAGTTAATGGAAAAAATGCATTAATCGGTGCTGTTGCTAGCTCTTCATTTAATCCAATTAATTATTTTAATGGTGGCCTAACTGGCGGTCTTGATGAAATTCGTTTTTGGAATGTTGCCCTTAGCACCGATCAGATTCGATTGATGATGAATCAGGAAATTAAAGAAGATGCCAGTAATGTCATTGGCAGTGTTACCGGAACCCCTGTGGCAAGCGGTTTAACTTGGGCAAGTTTATCAGGGTATTACCAAATGAACCAACTCACAAATGTGGATATCTCCAACGGAAATCTTAATGCCAATAATGGTTCCCCTCTTACAGGAAAACTTATGAACATGACCGATCTTCAAGCGCAAACTGCACCTCTACCTTATGTGAGTACTACTGCAGGTGGTAACTGGACCAGCCCTTCAACTTGGCAAAATGGTAATGTTCAAATGTTGCCAAATAGCAATGGTGTGAATGGAACTCCGATCAATTGGAATATTGTAAGAACGCGAGCCAACATTAATTCAACCAATAAAAACATAACCATTTTAGGTTTGTTTATAGATTCTAACATCTTATCAGTTGCAAATACAAATCCAACGGATGGTCAAAGCCTGACCGTCACTAAATACCTGAATATTGGTGCGGGTGCGGTTCTAGATCTTGTTGGTGAATCTCAATTATTACAGCCAGAAGGCAGTATTGTAGGCACCGGAACAGGTATTCTGGAACGTGACCAGCAAGGCACGGGCAATATGTTTAATTATAACTATTGGGGTAGTCCCGTAAGTACGGATGGCACCCTAGGCGCTAGGACATATGACTTGAGAAGAGCTATCAATGATGGAAACCAGCAGATTAATTGGATTGCACCACATACATTTCTTCCAACATCATCACCAGTGTCTATCAGTACCCGCTGGTTGTACACCTATAAGGGTGATGATGGTGACTATGATGTTTGGAATCGAATCACACCAGATTCGCCTATAGATGTAGGTGTTGGGTTCATCATGAAAGGTAGTGGCATAAATACTGCCACAGATAAAAATTACACCTTTAAAGGTCAACCGAATAGCGGAACGATTATAGTTAATATTGGAGGACCGAATCAAGCCGTGGTCATCGGCAATCCATACCCATCAGCCATTGATGCC
>JBARDR010000474.1:0-6033 GCA_049795335.1 Gelidibacter sp.
GTCAATCACTTCCTGATGACGACGTTTTGATCGTGTTGAACTCCCTGCCGCTGGCGCACCATACGAACGACGTGAAGCAATTCGGAACGATTTAGATTCTTCAAAATGCATCATCAAATAGCTGTAGGCTCCCATGTTACGAGGTTCTTCCTGTGCCCAAACAATATCCTCGGCATTTTCGTATTTTTTCATGACCTCACGCATTTCATTCGCTGGCAATGGAAACAATTGTTCTATTCTTACCAAGGCAACGTCATCTCTATTGTCATTGTCTCTAACTTCCAATAAGTCATAATAAAACTTACCAGTAACAAAGACCAAGCTTTTCACTTTCTCAACCTCAGCTTTTTGATCATCAATCAACATCTGGAAACTTCCATTAGCAAATTCATCTACCGTTGATACCACTAAAGGATGACGCAATAAACTTTTTGGCGTAAATACAATTAAAGGTTTTCTGAAGTTGGTTTTAACTTGTCTTCTTAATAAGTGATAGAAGTTTGCAGGTGTCGTACAATCTGCCACAAACATGTTATCGCTGGCACACATCTGTAAAAAACGCTCCATACGTGCGGAGGAATGCTCTGCACCTTGGCCTTCATAACCATGTGGCAATAACATGACCAATCCGTTTTGAAGCTTCCATTTGTCTTCAGCAGCTGAAATATATTGGTCCACCATAATTTGGGCACCATTACTAAAGTCTCCAAATTGTGCTTCCCAAATAGTTAAGGTTTTAGGACTTGCCATGGCATAACCATAGTCAAAACCAACAACACCATACTCAGAAAGCAACGAATTATAAATATAAAACTTACCTTGATTATCACTGACGTGATTTAAAAGTACGATTTCCTCTTCACTATCTTCAACTTTTATGACCGCATGACGGTGCGAGAACGTACCGCGTTCAACATCCTGCCCTGACATACGAACATCATGGCCCTCTTCTAAAAGCGTACCATACGCCAAATGTTCAGCCATTGACCAATCCAATCTGTTTTCATCAAACATCGCTTTTCTGGATTGAACAAGACGTTCAATTTTGCGGATGAATTTTTTATCTGCTGGCAGGCTTGAAATGACATCAGCAATTTGCGATAACTTTTCTTCAGGAAAAGTAGTATCTACAGGTTGCATCATCATATTCACATCTGCATATTCAAATCCCGTCCATTCATCTTGCATAAACGGGGTAATAATTGTTTTTTCTTCCTTGCGGGAATCCTCCAACTCTTCTTCTAAGGAAGCCTTATAAATGTCTTCAAGATTCTTAACAAAATCCGCATCAACAACACCTTCCTTCAATAATTTACTTGCATAAATATCTCTCGGATTCTCATGATTTGCAATGGCCTTATATAATTTTGGCTGGGTAAAACGAGGTTCGTCACCTTCATTATGCCCATATTTTCTATAGCCTAAAAGATCAATAAACACATCACGCTTAAAGGTCATTCTAAAATTCAAAGCAAATAACATGGCATGAACAACGGCTTCGGCATCATCTGCATTGACGTGTAAAACTGGAGATAAAGTCACCTTGGCAACGTCCGTACAATACGTACTTGAACGTGCATCAAGATAATTAGTAGTAAATCCAATTTGGTTATTCACCACAATATGAATGGTTCCACCGGTTTTATAGCCATCCAATTTGACCATTTGAACAATCTCATACACCAAACCTTGTCCTGCAATAGCAGCATCTCCATGCACTATAATAGGCAGTACTTGAGAGGGATTATCAGCGTATTTATCGTCTTGTTTTGCTCTGGCAATACCTTCAACAATGGCACCTACAGTCTCTAAATGAGAAGGGTTAGGCGCGATGTTCAAGTTTATTTTTTTACCGCCTTTTGATTCTCTATCGCTCGTCCATCCTAAATGGTACTTCACGTCACCGTCAAAGACTTCTTGTTCGTAATCTTTTCCGTCAAATTCGCTAAAAATGTCTTTAGCCGATTTTCCGAAAATATTGATCAGCGTACTCAAACGGCCACGGTGTGCCATTCCCATCACAAATTCCTTCACACCTGCTTCTGCGGCATTTTCAATAAGCGCATCAAGTGCCGGAATTAAGGATTCATTACCTTCAAGTGAAAAGCGTTTTTGACCGACATACTTGGTATGTAAAAAACTTTCAAAAGAAACTGCTTCATTGAGTTTGGTAAGAATGTGCTTTTTTTCTTCAGTGGAAAACTTAGGCTGGTTATCATTAATGTTCAATCGACTCTGAATCCATTCAATCTCCTTCGGACTTCTGATATACATAAATTCTACACCAATCGAAGAACAATAAATCTTTTCGAGATGATCGATAATTTTTTCTAAAGTCAATGGTCCGGTCCCTAAAATCTCTCCGGCCGAAAACACCGTTTTGAGATCTTCTTGCAGCAGTCCAAAGTTTTCAAGAGCCAAGGTTGGCTCATATTTTCGACGTTCGCGAACCGGGTTGGTTTTCGTAAACAAATGCCCTCTGCTTCTATAGCCATCAATAAGTCTGATCACATTGAATTCCTTTTGCATATGCTCAGGAACTTCTGGAGATATACAGGACTCTCCTTCTACATAGGTCACTTCTCCGTTTTCAGAACCAAAGTCAAAGCCTTGAAAAAAGGCTCTCCAGCTTGGCTCAACAGTGTCAGGATTTTGTAAGTATTGATCGTATAATTCAGCGAAGTAAGCTGAATGAGCGGCATTTAAAAAGGAATATTTATCCATCATTTTTTGTAAAACGTTCAGATGTTTTAAATTTTTGTCAAAAATACAACTTTTAACAAAATAAGAATTGCTTTTAGTATATTTATATGATATAACACTATCTATAAACAAAATACAAATTTATGCCATTTTTCCTTAAAAAAAGCCTATTTCCTTGCCTTATAATGCTTGTGTTTTCCCTTAACTCACAAGCACAAATACAAACCTCCCAATCATCCTCTGATTTTTGGAAACATGTACGCTTTGGCGGTGGGATTGGGTTAAGTTTGGGGGATGGCTTTTTTAGCGGAACGCTCGCGCCAAGTGCTATTTATGAATTTAATAATCAGTTTGCTTTGGGTGTTGGTCTTAACGGGACCTATAACACTCAAAAAAATGCTTATAAATCGACTGTTTTGGCGGAAGTTTGATTGGCTTATTCAATCCTATCCCTGAAATTCAACTATCTGCAGAATTTGAAGAACTGAACGTGAGTAGAAATTGGGACGACAGGCTCGCCATTCCCAACGAAAACTATTGGTACCCTGCGCTATTTGTTGGTGCCGGTTTTAGATCGCACAATGTTGCCGTTGGCATTAGATATGACGTTTTATACGATAAGGCTAAAAGTATTTACGCCAAAGCTTGGGCGCCTTTTGTAAGGGTTTATTTCTAAAATCCCATCCCTCGCCCTTCCCGAGGGGAATGGAACTCACGCGATTATCACTATCCAACTCCAACAATTAATTTGAGTAAAAAAGTCCTTGCTAACCAAAGGGCAGGAAACTTAGGATGAATATCGATTCCTGTAATAAACTTTTTGCCATTCGCGTTTCAGAATTAAAAACGTGACGTTTTCTGATAATTCTACAACATCATTACCATCCATCTGTTTTATTTTATCTTCCGAAACATCAATGATATACAGCAAATTCAAATAATCCATAAATTTCTCCTGAATGAGCTGGTAGACTTTTTCGTGCAATAGCAATTTTAAACTTGTAGGTAAAATATCCGAAGCAAATTCCAAATCGATATTGGCCAATGCCAAATCCTTATTAAGCTGAATAACGAGCTTCGAATAGAGCTCTAACTGATTGGCTTTAGCGACCAAATCCTCGAAGTTTTTTAAATCTTTCATTAGTCCCTAAACTCTTCTATCCATTAAATCATGGCCAAAATCCTTCAACACTTTCTTTTTGTTTTCAGGGATTGAAAGCTCTTCTAATACCGCAAATGCTTTGTTAGTATAATTTTCAATTTCCTTTCGTGTGGCATCTGCAGAGCCACTGGTTTTAAAAATCTGTTTTACAGCCTCAACTTTGTCTGTGATATCGGTCGGATTGATGCTAAACAAATGTTGCAATTGCAATTGGTCTTCCGCATCGGAAAATTCAATGGCCTTTATATACAAAAAGGTTTTTTTATTTTCAATGATGTCGCCACCCACCTGCTTTCCAAAAGCTTCCGGATCCCCAAAAGCATCCAAATAATCATCCTGAAGTTGGAACGCGATGCCTAATAATCTTCCAAATTCATAAATATGTTCTTGATCACTTTTAGAAGCCGAAGCCACTATGGCGCCCATTTTCATGGCCGCACCAACTAACACAGCGGTTTTAAATTCAATCATTTTAAGATACTCCGCAATTGAAACATCCTCTCTAGTTTCAAAATCCATATCATATTGCTGACCTTCACAAACCTCCAAAGCCGTTTTACTGAACAATTTGGCCAATTCCTGAAAGGTGGTAGCATCGTAATTTTCAAAAAGCTGATAGGCCATAATGAGCATCGCATCTCCTGACAAGATCCCTGTATTGACATCCCATTTTTCATGAACCGTCGGCTTACCACGCCGTAACGGTGCCGCATCCATAATATCATCATGTATCAAAGAAAAATTATGAAAAATCTCGACACTTAAAGCGGCGTTAAGCGCATGTCTATAATCCTCATTAAAAGCCTCGGCAGTCATTAAGGTCAAGATGGGACGCAAGCGTTTCCCTCCCAGCCCTAGGATATAATGTATCGGATCGTAAAGTGATGCCGGCTCTTTAGATGGCATCTTTTCCTCCAAATGGGCGATAAATGCGTCGTGATAAAATAGAATGTTTTGCATGCCGCAAAAATAAAGCAAATTCAATTAAGAAACGAAGCCAATGAGTTCAACATTAAAAATTATTAAACTTTGGAAACTGCTTTTGTTTTTAAAGTTTCCTGTTGTACATTAGCCAGCTATTATGAGAGAAAATATTATCAATAAAGCTGCAGATTTATTCCTAACACTTGGCGTCAAAAGTGTTACAATGGATGATATCGCCAATGAATTGGGCATATCAAAGAAAACGATATACGTACATTTCGAAAACAAAACCAAACTTGTAGAAGCTACAACTTTAGAAATGTTTGAGCTTATCGCCGAGGGTATTGATGCGATTTGCCTCTTGGGCAAAAATCCAATTGAAGAAATTTACGACATAAAAAGGCTTGTCTTGGAGCATTTAAAGGACGAAAAATCTTCTCCGTATCATCAATTACAAAAATATTATCCTAAAATTTTCAATTCGATAAAGTCTAAACAATACGGTTTGATGGAAGATTGCGTAGCACACAACCTGAATCGTGGCATTGCTCTTGGGCTATATAGAGATAACATTCAAATTGAATTTATTTCCAAAATTTATTTTACCTGTATTATGGCCTTAAAGGACAAGCAACTGTTTCCACTGATCGATTTTTCGATGAACTCCTTAATGGATCATTATCTGGAATATCACGTCAGAGGCATTTGTACGCCAAAGGGCTTGGAAGTTCTTACAAGAATCAACAATCAATCATAAATCTAATGAAAAACAAGTTTTATATACTCTTATTGACCCTCTCGCCTTTTCTTGGGTTCTCACAGGAAGCACCCACAAATTTCAGCTTACAGGAAGCTATTGATTATGCTCTTCAAAACAATCGTAATGCCATCAACGCACAACGGGATATCGAAGCGGCCAAAGCTCAAAAATGGGAAACTACAGCCACTGGATTACCACAACTTAGCGCAACAGTTGATTACCAAAACTTTTTAAAGCAACAGGTACAATTATTACCTGCTGAGTTTTTTGGCGGCAACTCTGGTGAATTTGCTGAAGTGGTTTTTGGCACCAAACAAAACATGTATGCGACGGCCACTTTAACTCAAAAAGTATTTGATGGGTCCTATTTGGTCGGATTACAGTCCGCTAAAGTGTTTTTGGAGATTTCGAGAAATGCTAAGACAAAAACAGATCTCGAAGTCAGAAAAGCAGTCATCAATGCCTATGGTAACGTGTTGTTAGC
>JBARDR010000475.1:0-4768 GCA_049795335.1 Gelidibacter sp.
ACTTACGCCAGTGCTGTTGGTTTCCATGTTGCTTTAGGCCTTTTAATATTTCTTAATCGGGATATTGCCAAGCTCTATTTTTTAATTGCTTTTTTATATTTCTTCTATCGAATTATTACGGTTCCAGGAAACAGGAAAACTATAGAAGTCCTACATGCATGTGCTTATTTTGTGGGTGCTGAGGTGTTTTTTAGAGCCACCAAGGGCGCTATTACATATGAGGCTGGAAAATATATGGTCATTCTTTTTATTTTGATGGGAATGTTTTATCAAGGCTTTTCAGGAAAAGGTTATCCGTATTTTATTTATTTGATGTTTTTAATTCCCTCTATTTTTATTGCTTCCACAACCTTGAGCTTTGATGCGAATTTTAGGACAAACATTGCTTTTGTACTGAGTGGTCCAGTCTGTTTAGGATTATCAGCCTTATTTTGTTATGACAAAAAAGTAACATTTAAACAGATGTCGCAAATTTTATTATATATTCTGCTTCCTATCATCGCCCATACGACCTATGTTTATTTTTATGCACCCGATTTGAGAGAGGTTTTAACGAGTACGGCATCCAATCGTGCTGCTGCTGGTGGGTTTGGTTCCAACCAAGTCTCAAGTGCCTTAGGGTTAGGTATGTTCATCATTGGTGTTCGGTTATTTATAAACTCTCCGACGTTAGGTCTTAAATTAATAAATTCAGTGCTTTTGGTTATTATCTCTTACCGTGGCGTGGTAACCTTTAGTAGAGGAGGAGTGCTTACAGGTGTTTTATGTATGGCTGTTTTTTTGGTCATGTATTATGTTCAGGCTAAATCAAGGATTCGAAACCAAGTTCTTGGGATCTTTGTTTTGTTTGTAGGGGCATTGACATTGGCATGGGTGATAAGTTCTAATCAATCAGGGGGGCTTTCAGATAAACGCTATGCCAATCAAAACGCTGCAGGGATTGAAAAGGAAGATATTACTACAGGGCGCACGGAGTTATTTATAAATGAGATAGAGGGGTTTGTTGATAGTCCTTTTTGGGGCATAGGGTCTAGTCGTGCTAAAGATCAGCGTATTGAGCAGGATGGACAGGGAGTTACCTCTCATAATGAGATAAGTCGCACCTTGGCCGAACATGGCATTTTTGGTGTAATGATTTTGGTTATACTCCTCTTTAAACCATTCAATATGCGATATGGTAACCGACAGAATTATTATTTTTATGCCTTATTGGCTTTTTGGTTTGCTACAATTAACCATTCCTCCATGCGCATTGCCGCGCCCGCTTTTATATATGGTTTGGCCTTATTAAACGTTACACATGAAAAACCTACTCTACGTCGGAAACCATCTCCAAAACTCGCAGAGTAACGCCAGTTACAGTGCGGTATTAGGACCTTTGTTAGCGCAAAGTGGCTATGCCGTGCGTTATACCTCCAGTAAGACTAATAAAGTATTGCGACTTTTGGAGATGTTACGGACGACGTTTAGCGCTCGTAAAAAGACAGATCTCGTATTGATTGACACCTACAGTTCCCAGAATTTTTACTATGCGATTTTGGTGAGTCAGTTATGTCGGGTTTTGAAGTTGCGGTATGTGCCGATTCTTCATGGCGGCAATTTGCCCAATCGTTTAAAGAAATCTCCGAAACTGTCCAAACGGCTGTTTAAAAATGCGTTTGTGAATGTCTCGCCGTCTTTATACTTGAAGACTATTTATGAAGAGTTTGGTTATGAGAACGTCGTTTATATTCCGAATACGATTGCTGTAGAAAATTATCCATTCCACAAAAAAACCTTCGATACCCCTAAGCTTTTGTGGGTGCGTTCTTTTTCTGAAATTTATAATCCTGAGCTGGCGGTTTCTGTGTTACATGAGCTTATAAAACGTGGTTATGATACTACTTTGTGTATGGTGGGACCGGATGCGGACGGGAGTTTGGCTAAAGTAAAAGCCTTGGCTGATAGGTTGAATGTGTCTGTCGCTTTTACTGGAAAACTTACCAAAGCCGCTTGGATTGAGCTCTCCCAAGATTATAATGTGTTTATCAATACCACCAATTTTGATAATATGCCAGTCAGTGTTATTGAGGCTATGGCACTGGGACTACCTGTGATTTCGACCAATGTTGGTGGGATGCCGTATTTGATTGACCATGACTCTGATGGGGTATTGGTGGCTCCAGATGATAAAACAGCTATGGCCGATGCTGTTGAGACACTTTTTAAAGAGGTTTCTCAAACGGAAGCTATGGTTGTCACGGCACGGGAGAAGGTGGAGGAATTTGATTATAAGAAGGTGAGAGGGCTTTGGGAGGAGGTATTGAATGACGATTAACGATTGACGATTGTTGCAGTTAGTGTTGTAGCTTTTTTAAAAAAAAACGTATAACAAAATGTGGTCATTTCGAGGACGTAGGACGAAGCAATCTCGTGAAATTACGATAAAAACTTACAGATTACTCACGTATTTCTATTTTTAAATAAGGGTGTTTGTGAATGCTTCGTATTTGCCGAGGTCGATAACTTCGTTATGTAAATTTATGAAACTTCGTTTCCTCACATGAAGCCCTCGCAGTGATGAACACCATAAAAATAAGCACTTATGAAACCTGGTTTTATCTACATACTCACCAACAAAAACCACACTACATTATATGTCGGTGTAACATCGGCTATTGTGATTCGTGTAAAACAACACAAAGAAAAGTACCATACAAAATCCTTTACTGCGAGATATAATTTGGATAAGCTGGTATATTACGAAGCTTTTCAAATGATAGGGGATGCAATCGACAGAGAAAAGCAATTAAAAGCGGGTAGTAGAGCAAAGAAGGTGGCATTGATTATAAGCGTAAATCCCGAATGGTTTGATTTGTATCAGGAGGTTAAGGAAATGTTTAGACATTGCGAGGAAGAATAACGTCAGCCAGGAAGGCAACCTCACGAAATTAGGAGTACAGTGTCAAATTAGGATATAATAATTTAGAGATTGCCGCGGTCGTACCTCCCTCGCAATGACACTCAAACTTGAAACTTTAAACCAGAGATATTTAATCCGTTGGTTTCCAAGATAAAATCCGTTTAACCCTTGCAGAGTTGTGGAGACTTAGTATATTCGCTTTAAGTTTATTTTAACAGATGTCAAATAACAGAATTCATTTTCAGGTTTCAGAGCGTAAATTGTTACTCCGAGCAATGGATTTGGTAATCGTTGTGTTTGGTTTGTATGTGTTGGCACTGTTTTTTGAGAAATCTTATCTGGAAATCTCTTGGGAGAATAACGTTGCAATCGCTATTCTTTTGATTTATTTGAGTGTTTTCGGAACCGTTTTTGAGGCTTACGATTTGCAGAAATCGAGTCAACTTGATGTGACGTTCAAAACTATTGTGCTTACGGTGTCCACCAGTTTAATATTCTATTTTTTGACGCCCGTATTGACGCCTTTTCTGCCTGAAAAACGTCTTCAGATTGTCTATTTCTATGTCACGATCATCGTTTTTATATTTTTTTGGCGCTTTGCCTATACCACCTTAATTGCATCGCCTCGGTTTTATAAAAATGTTTTATTGGTTGGTGAGATCGCTTACGTGGAAAACTTCATCAATACACTTAGCCAATCTGATCCCCACTACAAAATCGTTGGATTTATCAATTGCGAACTGCCTAAAGAAGATCCTGTCAAATTGAAGGCTATTAAAGAATTTGAAGCACACGAATTGCTGCAGATTATTGAGAATCAAAAGATTTCAGAAGTAGTGGTGGCCAGTTATGACTCAGAGACCATTACTGCTGAAATCTATACGGACTTAATGACGCTTTTAGAACGCGGATTTACCATTAGGGAATATACCCAGGTTTATGAGGAGATTACGCATCGTGTTCCTATTCAATTCATAGGGAAGGACTTTTATAAATATTTTCCTTTTAGCCGAAGTAATCAAAACACTTTGTATCTGTTTTTTCATCGATTATTTGATATTGTTTTTTCAGTGGTTGGTATTATTTGTGGACTTTTTATTTTGCCTTTCATACTCATAGGTAATCTTTTAGGGAATAGAGGGCCTTTATTTTATAGACAGGAACGGGTAGGTAAAAACGGAAAACTATTTAAGATTGTCAAGTTGCGAAGTATGATTATCAATGCCGAAGCCAATGGGGCTAAATGGGCACAAGTGGATGATGTGAGGATAACTAAATTTGGAAAATTTTTGCGAAGAAGTAGAATTGATGAAATCCCTCAGTTTTTAAATATTTTAAAAGGGGAAATGAGCGTGATAGGGCCACGTCCTGAAAGGCCATTTTTTGTCAATGAATTGTCGAAGGTGATTCCTTTTTATGAAACAAGGCATATTGTAAAACCAGGGTTAACGGGATGGGCGCAAGTGAAAACCCGCTATGGCGCTTCGGTTGATGAGAGCCTTACCAAGTTGCAGTATGATTTATTTTATATTAAACACCGAGGCTTGTTTCTAGATTTAAATATTATGTTAAAGACCTTGAGTACTGTTTTGTATTATAGAGGACAGTAGATTGGGGATTATTTTTGATTAACGATTTTTGAAGTTGAAGTTGAAATTGAAAAAAGTAAACTCTGACTGCCAACTAAATACTGAATAACGAATTCTGAATACTGAATACTGAAGTTTTAATTTTGGCTACATGAGTGTTTGATTAGCGACCCGCCGGAACGTGGCTTTTCGTTATGGGCGGGTTGATGATTAGTGAAATTGAAATTGAAAAGGCCAGCTTGTTATACGAAAAAAACAACGGAATGGGGTCATTGCG
>JBARDR010000476.1:0-2918 GCA_049795335.1 Gelidibacter sp.
GTTTATAGCCATCAAATGGTTGGTTCCTTTTTTTTGAAATATAATCAGAATATGATTCATTAAGATGGGCAATCCACTACCTTTGCATCTTTAAATTTTCCACGTGATTTTAGCTCAATATACCAAAGAATTTAAGTACAATTTAAACTTAGCTGCACCCGTTATGCTGGGTATGCTTGGGCATACCTTTGTAAGTCTTGTTGATAATATCATGGTGGGGCAGTTGGGCGCTACGGAACTTGCCGCAGTGTCATTAGGTAATAGTTTTGTTTTTGTGGCCATGTCCTTGGGGATTGGTTTTTCTACAGCAATTACGCCTTTGGTGGCAGAAGCGGATACAGAAAAAAATTTTGCAAAGGGGAAATCGGCCTTAAAACACGGCTTGTTTTTGTGTACAGCCTTGGGGATCGTGTTGTTTGCTTTACTCCTTTTGGCGAAACCATTAATGCTTATTATGGATCAACCTGAAGAAGTAGTGGCATTGGCCATTCCTTATTTGGATTTGGTGGCGTTTTCATTGATTCCACTCATCGTTTTTCAGGCCTTTAAGCAATTTAGCGACGGATTGTCCATGACAAAATATCCGATGTACGCAACTATTTTAGCCAACTTGATAAACGTGTTGCTCAACTATCTTTTAATTTTCGGGAAGTTCGGATTTCCGGAATTGGGGATTGTTGGAGCGGCAATAGGGACTTTGATTTCTCGAGTCGTGATGGTTTTTTTCTTATGGTGGTTGTTGAGAGCACGTGAAAAATCGAAGGCTTTTGTGACCGACATTAAGATTTTTGTTTTGGAATCGCCGATGCTAAAAAAGATCATTAATATTGGGTTGCCAAGTGCCCTGCAAATGTTTTTTGAAGTGGCCATTTTTACTTCTGCTGTATGGCTTAGTGGTACCTTGGGACAAAATCCGCAAGCGGCCAATCAAATCGCTTTAAATTTGGCCTCCATGACCTTTATGGTCGCATCAGGATTAAGTGTGGCCGCGATGATTCGTGTCGGAAATCAAAAAGGACTTAATAATTTCACGGAATTGCGACGTATTGCCATTTCCATTTTCTTGTTAGGCGTTATTATTGCAGTGGTTTCTGCGGTAGCATTTTTCTTATTGCATAACGTCCTTCCAACCATTTACGTGGATTTAGATGATCCTATCAATGCTATTGATACGAGAGAAGTGGTAGCCATTGCATCCACCTTACTTTTATTGGCTGCCATTTTTCAGATTAGTGATAGTTTGCAGGTCGTTGCGCTCGGCGCACTGAGAGGTCTTCAGGATGTTAAAATTCCGACAATTTTGACCTTTGTATCTTATTGGGCTATCGGATTTCCTATTAGTTATTATTTTGGAAAAGAAGATGCGTTAGGAAGTACTGGGATTTGGTTAGGGCTTATCGCCGGACTAACGAGTGCTGCCATATTATTGTTTATTAGATTCAATTATTTGACCAAAAAACTCATAAAGTCGCAGGTACCTAAAATGGCTTAAATTTATTGCTTACAGATCTAAAAGTTTAAGTTACACCTTCTGACTAATAAAGGCTTTGCAGTTGTTTTAGAAGGAAAAACAATTTAATTTTCAAATCATTTATAAAGGCTATCCTCAATAAAATTTGATATTTTTACACCATAGTAACCGACAGACAACTTTAGGCACTTTAAGTAATCACAACTCATAACTTCAAAAAATGGAATTACCAAAATTCATCCTCGGCGATAACACAGATTTTCCCGATGCTATTTATATCATTCATACTGAATTTCCTCGATTCATATTAAATCTAGAGAATGATGAAGTAGAATGGATGGAAGAATTTGACGAACATGATGAAAAGGAAATCGCTTCGGGAACGGAGAATTTGATTCAGGAGGCCACCGATTTCTACGACCGAGAAATCGAAAGATATAATGAATAATGATTGATCAAATTTTACAATGGGATACTGAGCTTTTTATGTTTTTGAACAGCTTAGGAACTTCCTCCTGGGATTCGTTTTGGTTAGCCTATACGACAAAATTTACATGGATTCCATTTTACGCTTTACTTCTTTATCTGATTTTTAGGCAAGTGTCGTTAAAAGCATTTCTTACAACTATTGTTGTGGTTGCCTTAATGATTACGGTTGCCGATCAAACTTCCAATCTTTTTAAAAGCGGATTCCACAGATTGAGACCATGCCATTTAGCAGATTTGATGGATACGATGCGTCTCGTTAAATCATATTGTGGGGGACAGTATGGATTTTATTCGGCACATGCTTCCAATACGATGGCGGTGGCGTTTTTTGTTGGTTTGACTTTGAAAAAACGCTTTAAGTATTTACTGTACATCATGATTTTTTGGGCAATTTTGATGAGCTATAGCCGTATTTATATTGGGGTACATTATCCTTTGGATGTTCTTGTAGGAATGGTTTTTGGTGTGATCACAGGAACACTCTTTTACAAACTTAACGGTTATGTGATCCAAAAATTTAATTTCAATTCGAAGAATTAGGCAATAACGTGAAGTGATTTTTCCAACAATGAAATAGTGATGGCTTCGCTATTGATCTTAAAAAACTCGCCATCAATTTGACTTTCATACACCTTTTTATGGGTTTGATGAATTGTGATGACATTGGCTTGATAGTATTTTGCTTCCTTAATCAAATGGTGTTTTTTGATCAAGATTAAAAATCCAAAGTAAAGCGACTTTAATCGTGATATTTTTGAAACGATAAGCACATCCAACAAGCCATCCTGTAAGGACGCCATGGGCGTTAAACTGATTTTATAGCCCATTTCATTGGAGTTGGAAATAAAGACCATAAAAGGATTGGTCTGAATCTTATCGCCGTTTATTTCAACCGTTATTTCATTTCTATAATTCAAATCTTTTAAGGCTTTTAAGGTTGATTTGATATAACTGAGCA
>JBARDR010000477.1:0-1547 GCA_049795335.1 Gelidibacter sp.
AGACAAACGTTCTTGTTTATGGAGCGCGCTTATAATTTTGCAAAAGATAACCGCGCTTTAGGTCTTGGCGTTTTAGGTTGGCACTCTTTATTGCAATCGAAAATGTTACCTTTAAATAGCGAAAAGGCTTATAATCTGAACAATGAGATTTTTAAGGTCATCAAAGAAAAATCTTATAAAGCTTCAGAGGAATTAGCGGTAATGTTTGGCGAGCCAGAAGTTTTAAAAGGTTACGGAAGACGTAATGCGACGTTGAACGCTATTGCACCAACTACGTCATCAGCTTTCATTTTAGGACAAGTGTCACAAGGTATCGAACCAATTTGGTCGAATGTTTATGTGAAGGATATTGCCAAAATTAAAACCACCATCAAAAACTCTTATTTAGAAGAACTGTTGGAGAAAAAAGGACAAAACACTCAAGAAGTTTGGAGAGATATCAGAAATAATGACGGGTCTGTACAACATCTTGATTTCTTAACGGAAAACGAAAAAGATGTGTTTAAAACCTATTCTGAAATCGATCAATTAGATTTAATTTACCAAGCGGCTCACCGTCAGAATTATATTGACCAAGGACAGTCGTTAAATATCATCGTGCATCCAGAAATGCCAGTTAAAGAGATTAACAAAATCCACGTCACCGCATGGAAACTCGGATTGAAATCACTTTACTACCAACACAGTATGAATGCTGCTCAAAAATTCGCACAGAAGAAAGACTGTGCAAGTTGTGAGGCTTAAATTTTCTTAAGAAGCGATATTATTAAACGCTGCAGTAAGGAAAATAAATAAACAGGTTCAATATTTTAGATGAGCCTGTTTATTTTTTTTTGACATGTGATCATGCATTTGATCATAGACTGTCACACAGCCCTGAGAGCTCTTATTTTGTATGTATATCTTCCACCCTTTCCGTTTTAAGTCTTGGGTCTTAATTCTAAAAGCGCGGCGGTCTATGTTCTTTTTCAAACACTACTTGTTAATAACTACAAAACACCATTTTGATTCCTTGTCATTGTAAATAAGCCCCTATTTTTGCAAGTTGAATTTTGTTTAAATATGTCACAGCAGATAAATCATGAAAATGTTGGAGATAAAGCTCCTGCCTTAGAGGCTCGAGAAGCACTATTGATTTCTGATAATGAAGGAAATGCAGTTGAGCGAAAGCATGGTGTAGAAAACGCTTCTTTAAACGCAAAGTCTTTTTCCGAACGGATGAAAACGAATCGATTTTGGGTATTACGTGGTGTTTATTATGTATTCTATTCCGTTTGGATGATTGTGATGACTATCGGAATCGCTATTGCGTGGTTAGTTGCGATGCTCTTAATATGAAACCTCGACTTCCTTTAAAACCGCTTCATCTATACGGGTTTCTATCGTTAGTTGTTTTTTTATGCGTGCAAAGTCTGAAATTATTTTCTGTTGCAGGTCCCAATTGGATTTTCCATCATCTCAATGATTTTTTATTGATTCCAATGGTGGCGATCGTGGCCTTACATGGCGTTTGGTGGGTTAAAAAAGACCATGCTATTCGCTTAGAT
>JBARDR010000478.1:0-2409 GCA_049795335.1 Gelidibacter sp.
CTCCAAATATACATAATATCTTCTTACAGTGTATAGCAAGAGTATAGTATAGTTATAGCGTGGTTATAGCGTGCTTATACCGTGCTTATAGCAGAGTTATAGCGCTATACATTGTATTAAGACAGCGATCACATCACTATGAGACAGATATAAAATAGGGGTACCCAACAAGACAAGGACTTAATCTCTAGGTAACAAAATCAGAAGGAATACCAAAAAGAGTGAGTGGCATTGGTAACAATGCGCTCCGCAGAACGGAGCGTATTGAAGAAATTCGTAGAATTAATGAAATTTGCGACTAAACTAAATCACTATGGACTAAAGTGCCATAGGTTTTTAAAACAGACTGAAAGTCTGTCGTATTCGTGAAATTTTTAGTAAAAAACTTGGGCCATAATTCTCAGATTATGAGTAGGTTCGCGAAAATTCGTGAAATTAGTGTCAAAATTTTAGAAGCTAAAGCGAAATGCACTAAGTACATAGTTTTAACTAAATTTGAGACCAATAAAAGCTATTTCCCAATGCAAAAATTCGCAAATATATTCCCCAAGAGCTCATCGTTAGTCACTTGCCCCGTAATCAGTCCAAATTGATAAAGCGCTTCCCGAATATCAATCGCCAACAAATCGCCAGACAAATCAGATTCCAGGCCGTATTTCACTTTTTGAATTTCCTCCAAGGCTTTTAACAAGGCATCGTAATGTCGGCTGTTGGTCACAATCGTTTCATTATTCCGCAAGGCACCGGTATTGATGAGGTTGAGCAAGGTTGTGGTCAACTGCTCTATGCCCACTTTTGTTTTAGCAGATATAGGAATGAGATGGGCAGCGTGAGGGGCGAGAAGTGTCGTTAAGTTCTCCAATTCTACATCTGAAATTTGATCGATTTTATTAAGAACCACTAATATTTGCTTCAGCGGAAACTTGTTTTTAATCTTTTCAATCTCAATGATGAAGGGCTCCACGGCATCACTGCCCCCTGCCAACTGAACACTGCTGACTAAAAAAAGCACCACTTGCGCCTGCTCTATTTTCTCAAAAGTCTTCTTGATGCCAATACTTTCAACCACATCTTTGGTATCTCTAATCCCAGCGGTATCAATAAATCGGAAACCGATACCCCCTATAGAAATCTCGTCTTCAATGGCATCTCTTGTGGTTCCAGCAATGTCAGACACAATGGCACGATCTTCATTTAACAAGGCATTCAACAAGGTCGATTTCCCCACATTGGGCTCGCCTACAATCGCTACTGGAATCCCGTTTTTCAACACATTCCCCACTGCAAACGAATCGATCAAACGTCTTAAAACCATACCAATGCGCTCAATGAGTGCTCTAAATTGGGCCCTATCCGCAAACTCGACATCTTCTTCGGCAAAATCCAACTCCAACTCAATTAAGGAGGCAAAGTTCAATAACTCCTCACGCAGCTTGGCGATTTCGCTGGAAAAACCACCGCGCATTTGCTGCATGGCTATTTGGTGTGACGCTTCATTATCGCTCGATATCAAATCGGCTACGGCTTCGGCCTGACTCAAATCTAATTTGCCGTTAAGAAATGCTCTGAGGGTAAACTCGCCTGCATTGGCCATTCGGCACCCATTCTTTAAAAATAACTGAATGATTTCCTGTTGGATATAAATACTGCCATGGCAAGAAATCTCAATGACGTTTTCACCAGTATACGAATGTGGATCCTTAAATAGGGTCACTAAAACTTCATCAATAACCCGAGGTTCATCAACAATATGTCCCAAATGCACCGTATGCGATTTTTGACCGGACAAGGATTTGCCAGAAACCGATTTAAAAAACTTTGACCCAATATTTATAGCATCTTTTCCCGAAAGTCGTATCACCGCAATGGCACCGCTTCCAGAAGCAGTGGCCAAGGCAACTATAGTATCATTAGCAATCATAAAGCATCATTTTGATGCAAAAATATTGTAAATATGCCATCTTTTAGGCATAAAGACGGTTTCTTTAAGTTTTTGCGACTTCAATTTCGAATCTAACTTAACTTATTATATTTGCAACACTATATAATCATTCCTATGAATAGAGCGCTTAGTATATTAGTGTTATGCCTCCTGCTGGCATCCTGTAAATCGAATCCCGAAGACGAAAATGGCAGTTATATTATCAACGGGACAGCCCCCGGAGTCCATAACGGCGTAAGGGCCTATTTGAAAACTATCGATAGTCAAAGAGGCGAAACTATTCATGACACCGCCATAGTTTTTGATGAGAAGTTCAGCTTTGAAGGCCAAACGAATGTCCCGCAACTCTGGTATTTTACCATTAATAGTGTGGAGGGCAGCTTCCCTTTGATGATTGAAAATAAGGACTTTGTTATTTCTGCTAATACAGATGACCTGGCCAAGTCGACCATTTCAGGTTCAAAATC
>JBARDR010000479.1:0-4042 GCA_049795335.1 Gelidibacter sp.
AAGGATTTCACAAAAAAGCGTCGATGGGCTATTGAGACTTTTTGTTTTTAGTTTATAGCCGGACAAAAACAATCATAATGCACCTTTCTGCAATTAAAATTGTAACCAAGTGTCAATTGATGGAAACCTCCATTGTTAAAAACAACAGAGTTCGCTTGATAAGAGTAGGTATAGGCAAATACAAAATTTTTATAATCAACACCAATAAACGGTGTGAAATATTGTAGTTTTTGACTGCTTACGCCAGCATTATTTGCAAATTCAGCGCCATCCAAACTTCTTCTATAGGAAATGCCACCCCATAATTTCCCGAAGTCCATGTCCTTATAAACCTTTCCATTGATATCAATAGAAGATTCCTTGGTACCATCGCGGTATAAAAACAAAAGTGAAGGCTCGTAGCTCCATTCACTGCCGGATTTCTTAAAAACATTTCCAGCACTAAAAAGGAGGGTTCTTAAGTTATCATACTTAAAAATACCGTTGGCATTGGCATTGACGCCATCATTATTCAACACATTTTTAACTGTCGCATGCGCGTAAAAATTTATTAAATGATAAGAAAATCCGAAATCGATATTGAAGTTTGTAGCGCTTTGCTGCACGCCTGAAATTAAAGGATCATAGCCTTCATTCAAAAAGGTGGTTTCATCCAATTTATACTGAATGGCCCCTGCGCTAATTCCGAAAGACAACATGTCTAAATCGATTTCATTACGCGAAAACATTAAGTGATGGGCATACGTAAGATAAGCACCAGTTTGAGAATGATATCCATTTTTATCATTATAGACAATGGCACCCACGGCAGACGGGGAATCGCCAATACGGCTATTAACACTAAAGGTTTGCAATGCCGGCGCATTATCCTGACCAAACCATTGCTTACGCGCCGTTAATCTTATCTTGGCACAATTTGCAACGCCCGCCATTGAAGGGTGAATCAAATAATAATTATCGGTTAAGTAATCAGAGTATATCGGCAATCCTTCTTGCGCTTTGCTGACCTGTGCAATCACAAGGGTAAATGCTACGATACAAAACTTTTTAATTGTCATACTCTTTTGTCTTTTCAATGTAATCTGGGCTTCCCGATTTGTTTGAGCAGCTTTATAAATCTTTCAAATATATAAATTTTTTAAGCGTCTTCATGGATATAGCTTCACAATGTTCTGTGGATCCCTGTTTGTATTTCTACTAACTCTGAAGTCTTTATGGCGGTTTATGATACTTTCCATATGGCCATGAAAAGTAGTTTCTAATGCACCTGAAAGTATTGTTCTTCCCAAATTTATATCCAAACTATATACCTAAGACACTTAAAAACTATGATGATAACATGATCATAAAACGCGTTCCTCTCTTTAATTACCGAATTGAACTATACATTAATCGCCATATAAATCCCTTAAAATTATTGCTTTCAACCCAATTGACAAGATTAACATCGCGCTTGAAATAGTCATTTTTACTCTTTTGTTTTCTTATTTTTGCATAAAGAAAAGAACCTATGGAAAAGATCACGATTACAATACTTGCCACGAGCAATCCAGCCATATTAAAGTTTCAGGCAGACCAGTTTTTAACGAATCACGAAAGCTTCGAATTTAACAATATTGATGAAGCTAAAGCCTCGCCTTTGGCACAACAGTTATTTTATCTACCGTTTATAAAAAAAGTATATATCTCTGGAAATTTCATTGCCTTAGAACGTTATGATATTGTGGAATGGGAGGATGTACAAGATGTGGTTGCCGAACAAATTGAAGACTATATCAACGACGGAAATTTAGTGGTTACCGAGAATAAAGTCGTTAAGAAAGTGCCTTCTACAGTGTATGCTGAAAGCACACCAAATCCGTCAGTATTAAAATTTGTAGCCAATAAGAAATTGGTCGCTACCACTTATGAGTTTGTTTCTGCCGAAGATGCTAAATATTCACCGTTGGCTTCAGAGTTATTCCATTTGCCGTTTGTTAAAAGAGTGTTTCTTGATGAGAACTTTATCTCCATTACAAAACATGACGGGGCAGACTGGAGTGAGATCACTACGCCATTAAGAGCGTTTCTTCAGAATTTCATTGACAGCGAAAAAGACATTATTCTGGCAGATGCTCCAAAAGCACTTAAAAAGACTGAAAGTCATATGGAGGCGAAATTTGAAAATTACGATGACATCTCAAAAGAAATCATCAGTATTCTTGAAGAATATGTAAAACCTGCGGTGGCCAGCGATGGTGGGAATATTGAGTTCAGATCTTATGATCCAGAAACCAAAGAAGTGAAGGTCGTTTTGCAAGGTGCTTGTAGCGGGTGTCCGTCATCAACCTATACTTTGAAGAATGGTATTGAGAATATGCTTAAGGAAATGCTTAAGGGTAAAGTACTTACAGTAGAGGCCATAAATGGTTAATTTTTAATTTTTTATTGCTATCTTTAAAGGTACTTGTGAATTAATAATTTAAAAAACCGATAAATATGGCAGTATTAAAAGTTATTGAAATATTAGCAAACTCAGATAAAAGCTGGGAAGACGCTGCAAGACAGGCCGTAAAGCACGCTTCAGAAACGGTTAAAAACATTAAGTCTGTTTATGTAAAAGATCAGAGTGCGACCGTTAAAAACGGCGAAATCGCGCAATTCAGGGTCACTCTGAAAGTAACCTTCGAAGTCCACTAAATTATAGAATAGCGCTTTAACAAGCGCTATTTTTCAACCATGACTATTTTAACTCTACTTCTCGTAAGCCTTGTTGCGCTCGGCCATCTTTATTTTCTCATTTTAGAAATGTTTTTATGGACAACGCCCAAAGGCATTAAAACGTTTGGACTAAAATCAAAAGCATTTGCTGAAGACACCAAAGTACTAGCTGCCAATCAAGGCCTGTATAATGGTTTTTTGGCTGCTGGCTTAGTATTTTCAATGATTATGAAGGCCCACTCATTTATAGCTTTCTTTTTAATCTGTGTCATTATCGCGGGTATTTATGGCGCCTATTCCACCAAAAAAATTAAACTATTATATATACAATCGGTTCCTGCAATTCTTGCCTTAACATCTCATTTGTTTTGTTAAAACCGTCTTCTATGAACTTTTTCTTACGATTATCAATAACTTTGTAATTAAGCATAAAACATAAATTTATATATGGAATTACAGCAATGGATTGACAGAGGTTACGAACTTATTATTGTATTTGGACCAAAAGTTTTGGCCGCAATTATAATATGGATTGTTGGCTCATGGGTTATAAAATTACTATTAAAGGGTGTCAGAAAAACAATGGAAAGAGGCAGTTATGACATCAGCCTCAAAAAATTTCTGCTCAATCTTCTTAACTGGGTACTTAAACTTGTTCTTGTAGTAGTGGTGCTTAATACAGTTGGCATTGGAGGAGCCTCCTTCGCCGCCATTTTAGCCGCAGCAGGTTTAGCTATCGGATTGGCGCTACAAGGCTCCTTGGCCAATTTTGCCGGCGGTGTACTACTTATGATATTTAAACCTATTAAAGTGGGCGATTTTATTGAGGCCCAAGGTCAATCAGGCTCTGTAAAAGAAATTCAAATATTTACAACCAAGTTAACATCGCCTGATAACAAAGAAATTATTATCCCTAACGGAAAGTTGTCCAATGACAATATCGTGAATTATTCGGCGATGGAATTACGTCGTGTTGATATGGTTTTTGGCGTGGGTTACGATTCTGACATAAAAAAGGTTAGAGATTTATTGTTGACGCAACTCACCTCACATCCGTTGGTACTGAGAGAACCGGCACCACTGGCTAGACTAGCCAAACTCAACGATAGTTCATTGGATTTTGTTGTCAGACCTTGGGTTAAAAACGCAAATTACTGGAGTGTTTATTATGATATTATGGAAAGCACCAAACAGGCATTAGATGCTGCTGGTATTGACATTCCTTATCCGCATCAAGTGGAAATACATAAAGAGGGCTAAGCTTTTGGTTTAGTTCCGATAAAATCCTTTAAATAAAAAGGCTCAAAATAAGCGACATCTTCCAAGTCGCTATTTTTGTATT
>JBARDR010000480.1:0-1827 GCA_049795335.1 Gelidibacter sp.
GAATAGGAATGTTCAAACTTAAAACTGGTTGGACGGATGGCGGATACAACACTTTTGCTCCAAAATGCGAAAGTTCCATAGCCTCTTGATAGGACAGTCTTTCAATAGGGTAGGCCTGTTTTACAAGTTTCGGATTGGCCGTGTACATCCCGCTAACATCTGTCCAAATTTCCAAGCGGTTAACTTTCAAAGCAGCTGCAATTATAGCAGCTGTAAAGTCAGAGCCTCCACGTCCTAAAGTGGTAACTTCGCCGGATTCAGATTTTGAAATAAACCCAGGAAGTATGGTTGTTTTTTGATCCGCATTCTTAAAATAATCAACAATATTGGCATTGGTAATTTTGAAATTAACTTCAGCCTTTGTAAAATTATTGTTGGTCACAATAAGATCCTGACTGTTTTTTCTAACCGCATTCAAATTATTGCTTTTCATGGTCTCCGCTAGAATATACGAAGAGAGCAATTCTCCAAAACTCACTAATTTATCTGAAGTTTTGGGAGAGAGTTCATTGATGAGATAGATGCCGTCCAACAAACTTTTTAAGCTCGCCAGTTTGCTTTCAATATACTCTTTTACAGTCTCGTTTGGCTTAGAAATAAGCTCAGATAAAAGGTTGAGATGAATGGCTTTAATTTGCTCGAATTCTGTGAGATAACTCTCATTTTTTTGTTGTGCAAGCTCGCCTGATTTCAATAATTTATCAGTAATGCCGCCCACTGCTGAGACAACGCAGATAACGGTTTCTTTTTGGGCATAACTATCGAGAATATGAATAACTTTTTTAATGTTTTCTGCGGAACCAACAGAGGTTCCTCCAAATTTTAATACGTTCATGATGGGTTGTATTCTGGATTAAATGAAAAAATAAAATAAATGGAAAAATGTTCGACGGGATAAAATATAACAGTTAACCCCAAGGGGTAATAGTGCTATAAGTGGTCGTGCCTTTAGAAGAAATAAAGGTCATGAAAACATTTTTTGTGTGTTGTAAAGTATGCATATCTTAGTCTATACCTTTCAAAAGTATTATTTTTACTTAAATAAAAAAACTAATAGGACATTATTAAAAGGAAAACATAAATTATTAAATATATCTTAAAAAAGTACGATTAAAATGAAGATATTCTCAAAAGAACAAATTTATAAAGGCGATCAATTAACGGCACAAAAACAAAACATAAGTTCTACCGAATTAATGGAGCGCGCTGGATCACAAATCTTTAATTGGATTCATCAACGGATGGAGGGCGCGCAGGTGCCCATTCACGTGTTTTGTGGTATCGGCAATAATGGTGGCGACGGTTTGGTGCTAGCGCGACAACTTCTCAATTATGGTTATAATGTACATACCTATATTGTGAATTGCAGTGAGAAACGCACTCAGGATTTTTTGATAAACTACGACAGGATTAAACAAACCACCAAGAAGTGGCCAACAATGCTTAATTGCCAGGCTGATTTCCCTGCAATCGGAGCTGAGGGTATTATTGTTGATGCTGTTTTTGGTATCGGAATCAATCGCCCCGCGAATGAGTGGGTCAAAGGATTGTTTCAGCATTTTAGGGCTTCCAAAGCATTTACCTTAGCGGTTGATTTGCCGTCCGGACTTTATCCAGATGAAGTTCCAGAAGATGAAAATGGCGTTGTTTGGGCAGATTACACCTTAAGTTTTCAGTCTCCAAAACTGGTGTTCTTTCTCCCAGAGACTTCAAAATATACCGTGCAATGGGAAGTGATTGATATTGGTATTGATCCTGATTTCTTGCAAAACACAGAAACGGAGGTCGAGCTGATCGGTAAAAATGAAATGTTGCCCATCTATAAAC
>JBARDR010000481.1:0-13881 GCA_049795335.1 Gelidibacter sp.
GTCCATAGAACATTTAAAATTTAGATTTTGTTAAACGATATTGTGTTTTTACTTAACGTAGTAATTACAACATGCTAATTATAGGTTCATTGACATAAAATTTTATCATGCTAAACGATTTAATAAATCAATATAATTATTATTCCTCGCTCTTAAAGTCATACCTTACTGGAAATAAAACAAATGAAAAATCTACAAATCCATTCACTGCCACTTAAAGACGTCATTTCAGATTTAGCGGAAAAGTTAGGAATTGAATATTCAACTAACTGTGATGAATATACCTTAACAATTCCTCCAGAAATTGGAGAAGGGACTATCGTGGGAATCAACTTTGAAAGTGGATTGGGTCTATTGATCTATCGATGTCGATTTATAACGGATGTGGAAATTAGTTTCACGGTGGACAAAATCCATCCCTTGAAATTTCTATTTTGTCTTGAAGGCTCCCTAAAACATCGGTTTGAAAAACAAACGGAAATCCATCAACTTGAAAGGTATCAGAACATTATCGTCGCCAGTCCCAATCACGACGGTCATATTATCAATTTCAAGAAAGATGAAACCACTGAAATTTATAGTATAGAAATCGTCAGGGAAATATTTAAGTCTAAAATGGCATGTGAATTGAGCAAGTCAAGCCCAAATCTACAGCGCATTTTTGATGATGATTCATCTCAATTTTATTATAATGGAAATTATAGTTTAAACCTGGCAGAAATATTTGAAGAAATGAAAGGCCAAAATTATGAACCTCTGATTGGAAAGTTATTTTCAGAAACTCAGTCCTATAGAGTTCTCACCCAGCAATTAATTCAATTTGATGATGATAATAGTGACGGTGAGAAAAAAGTTTTAAGAAAGGCTGAGGTGTCTGCCATTGTTAAGGCTGTAGAGATGATGAAAACTGAATTGGAAAATTTAGGAACCTTAAGTTCCATAGCCAAAAGAGTAGGTCTAACAAATGAAAAATTTCAAAATGGTTTTAAGAAACTTTATGGTAAAACCGCCAATGAATACCTACAAACCTTACGACTGAATTTAGCGAAAGATTTATTGACCAACTCAGATTTAACGATTCAGGAGATTAAATATAAAGTAGGTTTTAACAGTCATAGTTATTTTTCACAACTTTTCAAAAGCATTTATGATGTATCTCCCACCTATTTTAGAAAGAACCAAAAACAGTCCACATAAAAGTCATGAAGCCGTGAGCATATTGTCTTTTAATTGTTGCTGAAAATGTTTAGGAGAACATTTGTATTTCTTTTTGAAAATACGACAAAAGTAGCCTCTGCTATTCAACCCTACGGAATATACTATTTCAGATACATTCAAATCCGTAGTTTTAAGCATTTCCAAAGCTTTTTCAAGTCTAATATTTCGAATAAAAATGGCTACTGTACAATTATGCATATCCTTAAAACCCGCCTGTAATTTAGAAACCGAAAGTCCAGTTTTTTTACATAAATCCTTTATTACATATTGCATTTGTGGATTTTCATGGATGTGCTGAGTCAATTTCTCCAACTCAAAGATTTCATGATTACGTAAATAAGCTAGTTTTGAATGGTATTTATTTGAAGTGGAAAATTCTTTTAATTTCAGGCCAATAAGAATATTTGCATAGCCAGAGGCTATAAATTTATTTTCACACGTACTTATATTTAAATTTTTCAACTTTCGTCCCAATTCGCAGATTTCAAGATTTGGAACCAAGCAACTCTCATGGGTCTTATTCTTCCAAAAAGCACCTTCCGCATCGAGGGTATCCATTAATTTTAATTCCTCGGCATCCAGATTTTTCGTGTTTATTTTGAGCATAATAAAATTATATATTTTTTCTCGTGAACCGTTAACATATAAATCATTGGACTCTTTATAAGGTATCAAAAAACTTGCGTAAGGTGGAATGGAAATAAAATTATACTGCATGGTTAGATCAAGTGCATCCTTTTCAGATAGATTGACACAAATGTAGAAACTCGAATTTAATTCGGAATCGATATACAAATCGAAATCATTTAGACTTTTAAAATCGAAAAAATAACATTCGAACTTCCAATTCAGCTGCCATTTCTCTATAACACCATCTATAGATTTTTTTTTATCGAGGTGGCTTTGTTGTCTTTCAAATATATGTAAATCCTTCATAATGAATTAATTAGCAATTTATAAAATCGAAATCTTACAAATTTGCAAAAATGTTCATGTGTTTATTGTTGATTTAAATATTTTGATTATCGAAATAGAATTTGAGATAATAATTTGAGGATTTGAGTTAATCTATTGACGTTCTGGAGGAAAAAACAAAGATAGATTCAGTTTTATCCAGTCATATTAACCCAAAAAGCTGAAAGGGTAAAAACGATATGCGCAAAGAAAATATGAATATAGAAGTCCTTATAATCAAATTCCTTGTAAAAAGAAACCATCTTGAAAAGAAAGGACCAGCCCAGAATTCCCAAAATTCCCATAAACACTCCAAGAATTAATGCCCAAAGAAAAGTACGATTAACATTCAGAACATACCAAAATCCTTCGTAAAGCGCCAAAAAACATAAACCTAAAAAAATGTGGATTGTCCATCCCAAAACTTTTGGATGGTCCTTTTTCGATATATTGACAGGTTCTTTAATTAAAATTTTCGTTAAAAGTGTCGGCTCCCTAAATTGCTTATGTACCAGTTTGCTCCAAATTGCACTAAATACAGTCATTGTTCCCACTGCAAACATCCAAGCCAATATAAAAGTACCGATGCTCATTACGTTAATGATTTATTGTTTTTAAATGGCACCCAATTAAAGTACATATTAAAAAACACAGATTTATTATAGGGTTGGTTTATCTTAAATACCTAACATGGCTTTAGCCGCTGGACCTGCAGATAAGGGATTCTCCCCGTGATAAGAAAACCGTCTTGAACGATCGGATGTAAAAGGTATGATGGGCTTTTCATATTTGCCACCCCAACATTAAAATTCATCTTGCAAATGAAAAGGAATGTTGCCATTTCTTAAAACAAAAAATTTTTCGGCGTTTGAAAAACTTTAGAATAATTGTAATTCCCCATTATGGAAATGAAAAAGCTTCCAAAAAACATAAGTCATTAGAAGCTTTTTAATTAAATCAAACATAATTATTTTTTCTTTGCAGGTGTCGCAGTTTTTTTACTTGTAGGAGATTTTTTGACCTCTTTTTTCTTGTCATCTTTAATCTTGTTATCCTTTTTGTTTTGCGATTCCATTTTCTTATCCTGTGTACTCATCTTGTTGTTTTTTAAAGTTTATATAAAATTAGGATTTATCTAAATTATCCATGTCTTCAAAAAGTAAAATTATGTACTCTATAAACAGGTTTTATTCGCAAGGAAATTTTTATTATCCACATTTTTTAAGGTACCTTTTTTGAGAAATAAGGCATATCTGAAATCTTTTCTTTGGATAACTTCGAGATTGAAATCTTAAAAATTAATATCATGTAGATATACAGTGACAATCACACGTATGACAAATACCATCGTATCTCAAATCAAAATGGCAACTACTCCCCGACTCCAGATAAGAAAACCAGTATGAGGCATATATTCTTGATCTAGAGATGCATTGGCTCGAAATTAAGAACAATTAGAGATGTTACCATCCGAACCTTTCCGATGTGCAAATTATCAATAAGGCGGATTTAACCAGATAGCCAGCCGTATTGCGGCACACAAATTACATTAAAATTTAAAACAAATAATTATGGGACGATTAAAACAATTACTTGGAGTGATGGGCATTATATTGTTATTGAGATGTGTGAATAATAAAAAATCGACAAATACTAACCAGCAACCTGGCAATGTATCCCGAATTGAATCATATTCCCTCCCAGGGGATAGCATCGACAATGGAGGAAACAAAGTAGATTCTCTGGACAACGACAGTCGCATGTACACAATGTTTGCCGACCTTAACTTTACGGGTGATGAGATTGATAGCTATAGAAACATGGCAAAGAAGGAACGAGATAATTGGAGAGAACAAAATGCCAATATCCAATTAGATGAAAAGGCAAGATTACAATTGGAAGAGGAAACCATGAGAAAATTTCTTAATGAAAAACATTTTGAACAATACCAAGAATGGCTTAAGAGCAATACCATAAACCACTGATTATAAGCTCATTTTTTCATTACAATTGCAATTTAATGCCGCTGTTCCAAGTGACTACAGCATAAGTGGAACAGCTCATAAACGGCAATTAAAGCATAAAATTAAACTTACTTCTAAACTTTGGATTCATGCCACAATGGTTATTAATAGCCAAAAGAGACATTCAGACTTATGCCTAAAAAATAGTCATATAAAAAATTGAAAGATTTCTTAAAAAAGTATTTTTATTAGAAGGATTGATTTTTATAATTAAATTCACTTGACTTTTTTATTGAATTTAGTACTTTCCATTCAAGGGGCATGGCAATCCCCGCCTGCTTATTAGGACGAAGAGAATAAGGACATACAGAAGTCTGGGCGTACGCATTGCGCAAGTAATCAATGAAAATTTTACCCTCTCGTTTATTCTTTCTTAAGGAGGTCGTGAATAAATTTGGATTTTCATATTCCAACTGTTCTGCCATTATTTTCAATTCTGGACGAAGTTCTTCGTAAGTTTTGGTTCTGCGAATTTTATACCAAACATGCAGTCCATTTTGGCCAGTGGTCATGAGCTTAGGTTCAATATGTTTATTTCGTAAAAATTCTGCTACTATAGTAGCGCCCCTTTTCACGTTTTCAAAGTTGAAGTCTGAAGGATCCAAATCGAACACCACTTTATCTGGTTTATCCAATTTATCGATTTTGGAAAGCCATATATGAAAACCTATTGTCCCTTGATTGACAAGGTATAGCAAACTTTTTTTATCATTACAGATAAATTGTTTATTTATCCCTTCTTCCGTTTTTACTGATATTGTTTTGATGAATTCTGGATAATAATCTGCTGCTTTTTTCTGATAAAATCCTTGAGACTTTATTCCATCCGGAAAACGATTAATTGTTATCACTCTATTTTTCATGAAAGGCAACATCCTATCAGCTACACTTTCATAATATTTTACCACTTCTAACTTCGTTATTTGAAGCGATGGAAAAAGAACTTTCTCAGGGTGCGAAATTTCAATTCCAGCAATCTTAATCAAGGTTTTATTCTTTATCTTTCCCATATTAATAAGGTGTTTTTTGTATGACTTCTTAAGATTTAAAATGTGGATTCAGAGAATTCAAATTGTGCCACATATTGCGGGTTTAACCAATGAATGAATCCATTTTTATCATCTCTAAAAGGAATGCTATTTCTTTCAATTTTGTCAAATTTTCTCTTCCAAGTTTCTAGAAAATAGTCATAAAAACCAGTCCCGACCTTCCCGGCAAACGGGAGTTTTTCACTGACTGCAAAAGAGAAAACACAGTTCATTACATCAGTTTAATGTTGTTTTAAGTACTTGGTAAAGGAAAATAATCATTCATCAATTCTAATTTATCAAACAATTCACCACCTCCTAAACTTGCTCAAATAATTAAGACCCAGAATAATTTTAATTATCAATTATATTTTCCGTGGGATTTTGTCGATGATATAATTGAAAAGCGGAAGGCAGAAAATTAGGGATATTAATATTATTAATAGACCAAAAAAAAGGATCATTTACCCAAAAGGTAAACGGAGTACAAGCTTTTAATTTAGCAAAAGAAAATCCCCCTATTCCTATTACTTTTGGTGTCACATCTTTTTCATTGGCTGGATTAGATTGTTGCTCTGTTGATCTTCCATACTAATTCGATTTTATAGCCCTTAATTTAGATGTGTTTTACTTTTTGGTACGGATAACAATCATGGCTATCGCCGTAGTTAGAACTCCAATTATAAAAGCGAAAATTGCCCCTTGAACGGCGTAGTTTTTATAGTTGAAATTTGCCTGAGCTTCTTCTGCTGAAGTGTAATATCCCAATTCAACAGAACGTTTTATGACGTTCGGAAAATATTCGGGTGTAATCACATAAGAAGTAATCCACTGCGTTAACGGACTTAATAGCGCAATAACAGCGGATAGTACAATTCCTGAAATCAAGCCTTGCTTGTAGGACATTTGTCCTTTATAATACTTTTTCTTTTTCTCCTTAAGCGCTAAAACCATCATCCAAATGGCAGGTATTGCGAATAAATTGGTCAAATATAGATGGTAGTCGATATATTTGCCATGAAGTCCACTCAGTTTTTCCAATACCATCCAAAGTAATCCTACGACCGAAAAAATGACAGCCCATTTGATTTCGATTTTTCTATTTGTCATAATCGTATTATTTTGCGTTTTCGTAGGCGATTTTAATCCAGGCCATGACTTCGTGGTCAATTTCGTGAATATCAGCTATTTTGATTTTATGCGAACACATGGCGTTTGGTTTTTCGGCTTCCAATTTATCTGTTGGCTCTTGACCTTTTAGGTTGATCCCTATTTCAAAACGTGTTTTGGTTGCAGGATTTAATGTTGCAAATTGCTTTTTTCTGCGTAAACTGACATAAGCCTTTTTGGGTGCGATTTCGATATCATTTCCGAAGGTCATGATTTCAGAAATGAGTTTATCATAAATAGGTTTCAAATGCTCTTTACCCAGATACTGCGCAGTTATTAAATCATCGCTGTTTTCCGCCGAACCAGCATCAGAGGCTCTTGATTTATGCGCCACAAGGTTTGCGAATCCATGGGTAAAGTCGTGTTGTTCCTTAAGAAATTTAATAATCTCTCCGTGTTTTGTGAAGTTTTCTTTTGTTACAATTTTGATCCATTGCTCTAAGGTTTTACCTGTAGTGCTGTGCAGATTGTCAATCATTGTTTGCATGCCTTTATCCATAGCTTGAATTGTGTTTTGATTGTAGAAAGTCTATTGTTGATTTCATTAATTTCTTTAGTGTTTCCACATTGATTTCCTCTAATTTTTTGACATAGATACAACCCTTTCCCATTTTAAATTTCCCTAGGTCTTGCAACAATTCCTCCTGGCCTGCACAGCCTGAATACACATATAATGAAATCGCTGTTTTGCGTGGCGAAAAACCAACCAAAGGCCAATCGCCTTCTTGTTTACTTCTTTCAGATTTGTAATGGTATTGGCCAAAGCCGATAATGCTAGGCCCCCACATTTTGGGTTCATAGCCCGTAAAGTCTTGCATTATTTTCAATAATTCAAAACTGTCTTCTCGCTTCTTATCAGTCGTTGCAAAGCTGTTGATGAACTCTTCAACGCTCGCATTCGTTTGTTTTGTCTTTATTTCGGCCATTATTAATATCAGCGTTATGTTGTATTGGGATTATTTTTAAAAATGAAACTATACCAATGGTTTTGTCCATAACAACGCATTGCAGGAACGGATCTCTAAATTGTGGTTCTTAGAATTTTATCCATCTTTCTTCCCTTCGCCAATTCGTCCACCAACTTGTCTAAATACCTTACATGTTTTGTTAGTGGATTCTCAATTTCTTCTATCCGATAGCCACAAATTACGCCCGTTATTAGTTGTGCATTGAGGTTCAATTTCGCCCTCTTAAAAAATGTTTCAAAATTTACTTTCTCATCGATTAGTCCTTGCAGTTGATGGTCGTCAAATCCCGTCAACCAGGTTATGACTTGGTGCAATTCTTCTTTTGATCTTCCCTTTCTCTCCACTTTTGAAATGTAGTGGGGATAAACAGAAGCAAAGGTCATTTTTGCCATGCGCTCATTATGTTCTGGTGTCACTTTCATTTTGAACAAGATTTGGTCGTATTGGTTTTAGTTGTTTCTCATAAAATCAAAAGCGCCTTTTCGGAGCTGTATGCCATACTCCAAATAAGCTTTCATACAGGCAAGGAAGTTTGCCCATCCCCCCGAATTTTCTAGAGCCCATTTTAGGTTTGCTTCATTCATTTCCTTCCCGTTTTCGTCGACCCGTACAAGGGTGCTATTGTCCTGTAATTTTTCTAATGTAATGTTCACAACAGTTTCAGGATCCCAAACAAAGGAAATGGAACGATGGGCTTCAATATTAATCTCCTTAATGGGAAACCGATCTTCAAATTCAGGGAATTTCCATATCACTTCCTTTCCTGATTCAAGCGGCCCACTACTTTCCGAAATGAAATATCTGGTCATTATATCAGGATTTACAATTCCTTCAAAAACCTCTTCTATTGGTTTTTGAATTTGAATGCTAGCCTTAGGCGCTAATTTCATATCAATTAATTTTTTTTAAGGTTTTTGTTGTGTTTCAAAATTCACCATCCAATTGATCCCGAATTTGTCGGTAAACATGCCAAAATAGGCGCCCCAGAAGGTATCTGCCATCGGCATGGTCACGTTCCCACCTGCGGACAGCCCTTTGAATAGTTTGTCCGCCTCTTCTTTGCTTTCAGGATTTACTGAAATTGAAAAATTATTTCCTTGCACAAATACTGGTGACCAATCGCCAACGGTATCACTACCCATCAAAATGGTTGTGCCAATAGGCAATCCAACGTGCATAATTTTATTTTTGTCGGCTTCAGAAACCGTGTAACCGTCTTCCGCTGGCATTTCTCCAAATCGTCCGATATAGGTGAACTCTCCACCAAACACGGATTTGTAGAAGTTAAATGCAGCTTCGCAATTTCCGTTAAAGTTTAAGTATGTGCTTATAGTTGTCATGTTATTTTGTTTTTAACAATTAAATATCTGCTTTTTGTTTTCATAAAACTCCCACCTAATTCCTTGGTCATAATTACCATTATCCATTCAAAATCATCCTCTTGAATCGCATAACTATTTTAATCATGCTTTCAGCTTCTCGTATTACTTAATGTTGCGCTTGTTTTATAAAATGGCTTCAAACGATCATTTACAACTGTGTTGTGCGCAGGCAATAACCACTTTATATAACCAATCAATTAGGACTATTTCCAAAGTATATCAAAAATATTCCATTTAAATTCATCTTCCTAAAATAATCATTAAAATATATTTCATATCTTACTAATATTAAGCATATAAGACATTTATTATTGCCTTAACTACACTCCTTTATCTGCAGTTGATACCCAACCCACTAAATCCAAAAGCTCCTGTATTCTGGAATGAATACTTCTAGCTTAACGTTTTTTTATTTCTTAGGCGTTAAGATTTATTGCCTTGTGAGGTTTAATTCCTGTGATTTTCTTTCACAATTTTAAAACTGATTTCATCAATCCCTATGTTTTTTCGTAGTTTGCACGTTTAATTCAAAACTGTTAAATGGAAGTTCATACTGTAAATACCTCACACTCTAATAGTATCCGTTATACATTTTTCTTTATCGGTCTGATATTTTTTGGACTGGGAGTAGCTATTTCTGTTAAGGTACAGTATTTAGGTTTACATCCATGGGATGTTTTGAATATCGCTTTATTTGATCGTTTTGGTTTTAGCATCGGTACTTGGAGTATAGTTATAGGATTGATGCTCATTGGCGTTTCATTGCTGGTCCGTAAAAAATATGTCAACATAGGGACATTCCTGAACGCTTTGCTAATTGGTCCTATTATGGATTTATTTCTTTGGTTAGATATTTTACCAGATGCCAGTAATAATTGGACCGACTATATTTTTCTATTACTGGGAATTTCTCTGATTGGCTTAGGCGGTGGCTTATATGTATCTGGTGGCGTCGGTGCAGGACCGCGTGATGGATTTATGCTTTCTATTTCAGAACAAACAGGATTATCGGTAGTTAAAGCAAGAATTCTGGTAGAACTCATTGTGTTGGCTATCGGATTTCTTCTTGGCGGCCCAGTCTTTTGGGTCACATTTATCTATACTTTAATATTGAGTCCAATCTTTCAGTTTTCACTGAAGTTTTTCACGCGTTTGCGTTCACGATTAGAAAGCGGACATTGAAACGTCCTACAGTCTGCATCGTAAAAAAAAAGGAAACATTGCCTATTTAGATAGAAGATCTTATATACTTCGATGTGCTCTAGCCTTAAAATTTTCTGTAAAATAGCGGCGTATCGGAAAGTCTAAAAATTCAGATACCAAATACGCTAAACCGATGAGTAAAATAGTAGAAATAGGAATTACCCAGCTCAATTCAGCCATGCTCGGCTCCTCTACAACAACATACCCCGCAAAAACCCACATAAATGGATAATGAGTCATATAAAGGGGGTAAGAAATTTCCCCGGAAAATTTATTGATTTTGTAAAGTTTACTGGATAAAGTGGCTCCAGCGCCTAATGCCACTATTAACGGAAAGTAGAAAACAACGATAATGGGATCGACTAACCAGTTCCATTGGTTGTTATGAGGTGCTAAAAATGCGAGCAATAACAAAGCACTCAGTCCTAATAAACCTAGTTTGTTTTTAATGATCCAGTTACATCGTAGAATTACCATTCCCATTAAAAAAGAAAAAGAAATACGCGCTAATCCCTCAAAGAAGGTCCCACCACTCCAACCTCCCAGTAAATTACTAGTGTTCCAACCTAAAAGGAACAAACCAACAGCCGCAAATACAACAAGAACCTTCAGTACTGTTTTCGTAGCCTTAAATAAAAGAATCGCATAGAGGAAGTTGGCCACATATTCCCAAAATAGAGACCAACTTGGAGCATTTAAATTAAACAAATTGAAATACCGCTCAGATACTACAGGATAGGGAATCAAAAACATGGAAGTTATAAAAAGCAAGGCTGTTTCCTTAAAACCGTATACTGCGTATAAATCAGCATAAGGATCGAACAAAAAGGTAAGCAAACCTAAAACAGAACCGATAACAACCAAGGGCTGCAAACGAATGAGCCTAAGTTTAATAAAGGTTTTCAATCCCATACCTGCTATCCGACTGTCATAAGCATAAGCAACCACAAAACCAGATAAACAAAAAAAGAAATCAACCGCTAAGTAACCGTGAGATATAAAATTTTTACTAAAATCGTGAATGATAATTTCCATAAAATGAAAGACCACCACCACTACAGCAGCTAGCCCTCTCAAGCCATCAAGGACATCAAAATGAGGCTTACTTTTTATTAAGTTAGTAGAAATAGCAGGATCTGACATTTTTTATTTTTATTTAGGAGGCCGAAATTACAACTTTAGTTCTTTAATTTAAAAAAATATCTACCTTAAAAGTTTATTGATCTTTGTCTTTACCTTTTGCATTAACTATTACCATTGCCTAATTTTGACTCTGAAAATCCATCAAAATTTTCATGTAAAAATAAGTTTAACAATCAACCAGATTTACAACTCCCAGACTTTCATAAATAATGAATTAAATTCTGATGAGAAGAAAAAAAAAAAAGACCAGTCAACATTTATAATCCAAAGTTTTAAAATGATTCACGAAAATTTATTAAAGCAATTAGAATTTATCAAAGAGATTGATAAAATAAAATATATACATAGAAGAACTAAACTATTTAATAGTGACCGAAACGAGAATGATGCCGAACACAGTTGGCATTTGGCAATGATGGCGATTGTATTAAATGAATATTCAAACCATAAAATTGATGTATTAAAAGTACTTAAAATGGTCCTTATACACGATATCGTAGAAATTGATGCCGGAGATACTTTTATCTATGATCAAAATAAAAACCATGAAAATACAGTTCAAGAACTGAAAGCCGCCCATCGGATTTTCGGGATGTTGCCTAAAAATCAAGCGGAGGAATTTATACAAATTTGGATCGAATTTGAAGAAGGCATTTCTAACGAGGCGAAATTTGCAAAGTCCATGGATAGACTGGAACCTTTATTACAGAACACATCTAATGATGGTGGAACATGGAAGGAATTTGATGTTAAATATCAAACCGTTTACGATAAGAAAAAAGTAATAAAGGAAGGGTCAACAACATTATGGACGTATGCCGAAAAACTTATTGATGAAAGTGTTAAAAAAGGTATATTGAAGAAGTAATTAGTGCCGATAAATTGTTTTAGCAAAACAATTCGTTTAGGTTCCTTTATTATTTTCAAATTGTTTGATTTCCATTATTTTTATTCAAAATTGTCTTTAAAATTGGACTTACTTTTTAACCTTGTTTATAAGAGTAACCGACAATTCTAAAAAATCAGCATTTGAGTAACCTTTTTAAATCAACAAATGATCATAACCAAAAACCTTAATTCATAAAACGTTCTGTAAAATGATTTTTAAAAGCTCTGCCTATGGGAACCATTACACAGTTCTCCAGAAACACTTGATTTCCTGAAATTTTCGCAATCTTATTAGTATTAATGATATAGGATTTATGAATGCGCATAAACCGCTTTTTTGGTAAAAATTCCTCCCAGTACCGCAGCGACTCCGATGAGATGTGTTTTTTATCTTTAAGATGTATTTCCGTATAATCAAGATCCACCATAATGTATAAAATGTCTTCTGTTTTGATACGGATATGGTCGTAACCAATTTTGATATAAACATCCTCATCATCATTTGCTGAATGGTTTTCCTTCTCTCCCCTATTACCAGCTGCCCTTTGGCCATGTGGCTGCAAGGCGTCAACACCAGAAATATCGCTTTGCCTTTTCACTTTAGAAACGGCCTTCACAAATCTTTGAAAAGAGTATGGTTTTAATAAATAGTCCACGACATTAAGCTCATAGCCTTCTAATGCATAATCTTGAAAAGCAGTGGTTAAAATAACTTGCGGAGGATTGGGAAGTATTTTCAAAAAATCAATTCCCGATAATTTTGGGAGATGAATGTCCAAGAACATTAGGTCAATTTTTTCAGACTTAAGCATCTCCATGGCTTCTAAGGCATCGGTAAAAGCACCCACCAAATTCAACGAGCCAATATCAGAAATATATTTAATAAGAATACGTTGTGCGGGTAATTGATCTTCAATTAAAATACAATTCATTAGACTCGGGTTTTATTTAAATCGATGGTTAGATCCACTTTGTAAAGGTCGTTTTTACTGATGATGTTAAGTTTATGAGAATTAGGATAAATCAAATGTAAACGTTTCTTCACGTTTTCCAGCCCGATCCCCTCATCTAAATTTTGAGTATTACTTTGTGTAAGATAAGTATTCTGGCACATAAAGTGTAAAACGGCTTCATCATCGATACGCACTTTTACCTCAATGGAAATATTGTCGGTTTGACTCGATGCACTGTGCTTAAAGGCATTTTCTACAAATACGGTAATAATTAAAGGCGCGATGTGTAAAACAGAAGGGATTGTCCCTATTTCGACATTTACATAGCCGCGACCTTCTATTTGAAGTTTACTAAGATTAATATAATTTTCTAGATGTTCAATTTCTTTTTTTAGCGGCACATAACTCGCCGTGCATTCATACAGCATATAACGCAGCACTGAAGAAAGTTCCAAAATAATTTCGGGTGTCTTTGGCGATTGCTCAACGGCATATGAATAGAGATTATTCATATTATTGAACAGAAAATGAGGATTGATCTGCGACTTTAAAAATTGTAATTCGCTTTCTTTAATAGAGCTTCTAAGTGCCAATACTTCACGTTGTTTCTTCAATGCATCCCAGGCAAATTTAAAACCAACCAAAATAGTGATGGTGGGCATCGTACTTAATAATGTTACGAAAACACTTGAGAATTTCCGGCCCCGGGTATCGGGATAAAAAATCTGTTCTAAAAAAGCTTCTTCTACAAATATCACAATGATAGCGACTACAAATGTGTATACCGCAAATTCCCAATAGCGATTTTGATACAAGAAACGTGGCAAAAGAACATAATTGATTATAAGTGCCGCAATGGCATAGTTGAGATAAAAAAAGACTTTGTAGGGCTCTATTCCAGGTAAACGTCGGTCAAATGCAAAAAAAACAAATACCGTAATGTTTAGGAT
>JBARDR010000482.1:0-3340 GCA_049795335.1 Gelidibacter sp.
GCATAATTTCAGACCTGTCAGGCTTTTTCTTGTCTGCCGAAGCTTCAGCGTAGGAGGAAAACCTGAGAGGTCTTAGATCCAGTATGTAAAGTCAAACATTCTGGGCTAAAAACAACAATAAATGAGCAACTACAAATTCGAAACCGACGCTATTAGAATACAAATGGAACGTTCAGAATTCATGGAACATTCCACACCCTTACATTTAACCTCCAGTTTTATTTTTGAAGATGCTGAAGATATGCGCGCATCTTTTGCTGAGGAAAAGGAGCGCAATATTTACAGTCGTTTCACAAACCCAAATACCTCCGAATTTGTCGATAAAATGTGCAAGCTTGAAGGTGCCGAAAGTGGTTATGCGTTTGCAACTGGAATGGCCGCGATATTTTCAACATTTGCCGCTTTGCTTAATGCTGGCGATCATATTGTGTCGGCACGAAGTGTCTTTGGTTCCACGCATACCTTATTTACCAAGTTTCTCCCAAAATGGAATATAGAAACCAGTTATTTTAAAGTCGAAGAAATCGATCACATCGAAAGGCTTATTCAGCCGAACACAAAGATTTTATTTGTGGAAAGTCCGACAAATCCGGCAGTCGATATCTTAGATTTAGAAGTGTTAGGGAAAATTGCCAAAAAACATAATCTTATCTTCATCATCGATAATTGTTTCGCAACGCCTTATCTACAAAATCCAATAAAATTTGGTGCTGATTTGGTTATTCATTCGGCCACAAAATTGATTGATGGGCAAGGTCGTGTTCTTGGTGGCGTGACTGTCGGCAAAGCGGATTTAATGCGGGAAATTTATTTATTTTCAAGAAATACGGGGCCAGCGTTATCTCCATTCAACGCATGGATTCTTTCGAAAAGTTTAGAAACGTTAGGAGTCCGTGTGGATAGACATTGTGAAAATGCACTTAAAGTAGCTGAGTTTTTGGAAACTCATGACAAAGTTGCTGTGGTAAAATATCCATTCTTAAAATCACATGCACAATATGAATTGGCCAAAAAGCAAATGAAACAAGGTGGCAATATCGTGGCTTTTGAAGTGAAAGGCGGCATAGAAGCAGGCCGTCAATTTTTGAATGCATTGAAAATGTTATCGCTGTCTGCCAATTTGGGAGATACGCGTTCCATAGCGACCCATCCCGCAAGTACGACGCACAGCAAATTGAGCGAAGCAGACCGTTTGGAGACGGGCATTTCTGATGGATTAGTCCGCATTTCAGTTGGATTAGAGCATATTGATGATATTATTACCGATTTAAAACAGGCACTTGAGAGCGCTTAAAATCGTCAAGGAATTGAAGAGAGTCTTTCCGTAATGCTCTTCTTTTAAGTTGGAGTTCTCATGTTAATTTTACTTTAATATCTATTTATTACTCCTTATTAATGCGTAATATTGAAGGTATGAGCGCAACTTCTAATTATCGCAATTCGTTTAAGAGTTATAATATTTGTCTAAAAGATACTGTTAAAACCTTTAGCAGAGCTCTGTTTTATATGCTTTTCGATGAGGAATATCGATTGCGTAAAAGTCAGTTTGTTAAGGATACATTTCTTGAGATTGCCTCAAAACTTCAATTAGATGATGGTGAAGCATTATGGCGTCAATTTGAAAGCCAGTTTACCAGAATTCGAGAAAAGCTTGATTTAGATGCGATTGCTATAGAACAAGGAGATCCAGCGGCCAAGAGTTTAACAGAAGTCTATTTGGCTTATCCTGGTTTTCACGCCATTGCCATCTATAGATTAAGTCATGCTTTATACAATTTGAAAGTATTTGTCATTTCTCGGATGATGAGCGAGCATGTTCACGGGGTAACTGGTATTGATATTCATCCTGGAGCAACTATCGGAGATTCGTTTTATATCGATCACGGTACTGGAATTGTCATCGGCGAAACTACAATCATCAAAAACAACGTCAAGATTTATCAAGGTGTTACCTTGGGAGGGATTGCAATTAAAAAAAGTTTGTCTTCAATAAAACGGCATCCCACTATTGAAGATAACGTGACCATCTATGCCAACGCCACCATTTTGGGTGGGAATATCGTCATTGGTGCAAATAGTATCATTGGTGCTAATGTTTGGATTACCCAATCGGTTCCTGAAAATTCACTAGTGACTTATCAAACAGAAATAAAAATTAGCACGCGGAAAAAATGATTCAAAGCCAATCGATTATCGACCAAATAGGAAACACGCCGCTCATTGAAGTTAAACATATCATTTCAAAAAAAGGCGTGCGTCTATTTCTAAAATTAGAAGGGAAAAATCCAGGAGGCAGCGTTAAGGATCGTGCTGCTTATAATATGATATCAGAAGCCTTAAAACGTGGCGATATAAAAAAAGGCGATACTTTGGTGGAAGCCACTAGTGGAAATACAGGAATAGCCTTAGCATTTATTGCGCAATTATTGGGATTGAAAATGGTTTTGATTATGCCGGAAAACTCTACGGAAGAGCGCATTAAAACGATGCGTGCTTATGGGGCCGAACTGATTTTGACTTCGGCTGATGAAGGTATTGAAGGTTCTCGCGATCTCGCGGAGAAATTGGAGAAAGATAAAGGTTACTTTATGCTGAATCAATTTAGTAATGACGACAATTGGAAAGCACATTACAAAACTACAGGGCCTGAAATATGGAGAGATACCAATGGCGAAATCACACATTTTGTATCAGCGATGGGAACGACGGGAACCGTTATGGGGGTTTCCACCTTTTTGAAAGAGCAGAATGAAAATATCAACATTGTTGGCGCTCAACCTAAAGATGGGGCGAAAATACCAGGGATTAGAAAATGGCCTGAGGCTTATCTACCCAAAATTTTTGACCGGTCTAAAGTAGATGAAATTATTGAAGTGAGCGAAGAGGAGTCAAAGCTCACTACCAAAAGATTAGCTAAGGAAGAAGGTGTCTTTGCTGGAATGAGCAGTGGCGGTTGTGTGGCAGCGGCTCTAAAAATTGCTAACAAAATAGACCATGGAATTATTGTCGCCATTATTTGCGATATTGGGGATCGTTATTTATCTTCAAATTTATTTGATTAAAGTTGGTGAACCATTTTTTATGACCTAAATTCGCCTAAGTTCTTATTTTATTAATATTTGTTATCACGAAAGGCAGAGGGATTAGACCCGATGAAGCCTTAGCAACCCTTAAATTCCCGCATAGTCAGGAATCTCAGTAAGAAGGTGCTAAATTCTACTTTATTCTGAATTTATTTCAGGATTTAGACAGATAACCAAGTGTATTTTCCTCTCACTTTCCTGATGACATTTTTATTTTTTTTTGCAAAATGTCAGATTTACAAAATTTGTTACAACAT
>JBARDR010000483.1:0-3346 GCA_049795335.1 Gelidibacter sp.
ATGCTGGAATCACTTTTTAGTGCCGAAGGATCCACGCCAAAACCGTTGATCTTGGAGAAGAGATTTAGCGAAGAAAAGAAAGCCGTCAGTTTTGTGGAAAAACGAAATACGACCGACAAACCCTAAAATATAGAATTATGTATATCACCATCACGGCCCAAAAGTTGGGAGGCACATACTCGCAAAGTTCAGCGGATTTTGTGGACTATCTGGAGAAGGAAAACCAAGGTTTGGAACAGGAGGATATGGAGTATTTTTTCAATCAAGATGGCGATGGGATTCCTGCTAAGGAAGTCATCAAGGAAATTGATGGCAATACCGCAAAGCTCAAAAAGATAGAGCCAAAATTTTATGCCATTACCGTTAGCCCATCACAACGAGAGCTGAATAGGTTACAGGACTCAAGTGAAGAATTGAAACGTTACACCCGTGAGCTGATGAAGGATTATGTGGCTTCCTTCAATCGTGAAATCAATGGACGTCCCATAACGATCGATGATATAAAATACTATGCAAAGATCGAGCATCAAAGAGCCTATAAAGGCACAGACTTCCAGATAAAGGAAAATCAACCTTATGCCTCTAAAATATTGAAGCTCAAAACCGACATCCGAAAAATCGAAAACGGGACAATCGCTGGAAATGTAGCAGCAAAAGAAAAGGAAATTGCAACATTGGAAAGGGGAGCCCCGCACCAGCAGGACGGCAAACGCATTGTGCAGGGAATGGCCAAGTCAGGCAACCAAAGTCATATCCACATCATCGTAAGTCGTAAGGACGCGTCAAACACAGTTAGTCTTTCGCCTGGGAGCAAATACAAAGCGTCAGAAGCCGAAATGCACGGAAAGAACGTGAAGCGCGGTTTTGATCGGGACAGTTTTTTTGAGAAAGCAGAAAAGACCTTCGATAAGACATTTGACTACCGTCGAAACTTCGCCGAGACTTATCAGGCTAGAAGGGATTTTATCAAGAACCCAAAGCTCTATTTTGCAGCACTGATGAAATTGCCTACCAATGAAAAAGCATTGGCGTTCAAGTTGATGGGTAAGGCGGGCGTACCGATGCTGCCAAGCATTCCTGTGACACAAGGAGAATTGGCAATGAAAATATTTAAAGGATTGCGACGTGGTGCGGAAATCGCCATCAAGTCCAGTTCCATCGGCATCTAATTTTTAGAATTATGAATTTGGACCATTTCTTATCAGTACTTTTTATGATTGGTTTGATCAGTGGCATTTTCTATGGTATGTATCGAATAAGTAGATATGCCTTTGTCATCAATTTTCTGATACTTGGTGCTTTTGTGTTTTTTCTGGATGGAGAATTTCGTTTGATCTTGTTAGCGTTCTATTTAATTTGTCCTCTGACCTTGATTAACACTGGCATGTATGTGTTCTTACATAAAACAGACGTCCCTTTAAATGGCAATCCCAGCTATCAGGTCCGTTTTGCCACAGATAAAGGAAGTTTCAAGCTCGACAACATCAAGCGCGGCGCCTCCATTATCGGTTCTGCGGGAAGCGGTAAAACCGAGAGCGTCGTCTATGGTTTTCTAAAACACTTCCAAAAAGAAGGTTTTTGTGGCATCATCCATGATTATAAGGATTTTGAATTGACTGAAATGGCGTACCCGCTTTTCAAGAATGGCAACGTTCCGTTTAAGATCATTTCCTTCGATAAAATCATCCACAGGGTAAATCCTATCGCACCTCGTTATCTGGAAAATGAGGAAAGTGTCAATGAAGTTGCCAGGGTGTTGATCGAAAATCTTTTGGAGCAACGGGAATCCGGAACAACCGGAACGACCAAGTTTTTCAATGATGCTGCGGAAGGACTTATAGGCGGGTTGATTTGGAAATTAAAAACGGACTATCCCAAATTCTGCACGCTGCCTCATTTGATTGCCATTTATCAATATCTCGATACCGACAGTCTTATTAAGTTTTTGGAAACCAACACCACTTCCAGGGCTATGGCGGATGCCTTTATCAGTGGCAAGGATTCTGAACGACAGACCGCAGGTGTCAAAAGCACCTTGGCCAATGCGCTAAAGCGTATCAGTACACAGCGCATCTTTATGGCGTTGTCAGCAGATGAAGTGCCCTTGAATATCAATAGCGAAGCTCATCCCGCGGTCATTTCCATAGTGAACAACCCAAAATTTGAAACTTCTTATTCGCCAGTTATCGCTACTATCATTCACACCATAACCAAACAAATGAGCGTTCGTAATAGCAGGCCTTCATTTCTTTTAATGGAAGAAGCACCGACCATTCGTTTATTGAATATGCACCGGATTCCTGCGACACTGCGCAGTTATGATATAGCGACGATCTATGTGATGCAGGACAAGATTCAAAATGATATGATGTACGGCGATAAAGCAAGTAAGGCGATTTTGAGCAATCTTTCTTATCAGTTTTTTGGTAAGGTTAATGATCCTGACACCGCCAAATATTATGAGCGTTTTTTCGAGATTGTGAAAGATCCAACCAAAAGTGTGAGTCGTGGTTATAATCTGGATTTTGACACGCGTGTCACAACAGGAGAGAAGGAAATCCCGAAAATCAGAGCTGATGTTTTCTTTAGATTGAGGCAAGGCGAATTTATCACGTATGCGGATGGGAGGGAAAAAAGGGTGCAGTTCAAGTTGTCGAAGATACAGAGGGAGCTTCCAACAGATACCAAGGAGTTTTCCAAAGTGGGTTTGGAGGCTAATTTTGAGCGGATTTATGAAGAGGCGAGGTCTCTTTTTGAATAGCATTATGCATAAATGGTTCTGGATCATCATAAATTTTATATGTCAAGTAAATTCTGGTAAAAACTTGACAAGTATTATCGTAAATGAGTATCTTTGTGGTGTGGAAACGATTAACATAACAACAGCCATAAGAACCAAGGTTGCCCGTATAGATGCCGGAGAGGTATTTACATACGCTACGCTGGCCATTCCCCAAGGTGAATTTTCTGCTGCAGCAAAGGCTCTAAGCCGTATGGTTTCGAGTGGTGCCATCAAGAGGTATAAAAACGGCATGTACTATAAAGCCAAACAAACAGTCTTTGGGGAACTAAAGCCCAGAGAGGATGAATTGCTCAAAAATTATCTCTTTGAAAACGGAAAACAAATTGCATATATAACCGGTATTCGATTGTACAATCAACTTGGGCTGACCACGCAGGTTCCTAACGTTGTGCGATTGGCAAGCAGGGACAAAGAGATAAAGACGAAGGTAGGAAACCTTATTATAAAACCGGCCAAGAGTTATGCTCCTGTTACAAAAATGAACGTGCCATTATTACAGCTGTTGGATGTGATGAAGGATTTTAAAAATATTCCGGATATGGA
>JBARDR010000484.1:0-1687 GCA_049795335.1 Gelidibacter sp.
ACATAATTTACGGCTTTATCTATCTTTTCTTTAGGCAAGGTCACATCAAAACGCCGTTTGTTGAGCATGGCCCAGATTAAAAATTGAATGGTCGCTTCATTATCTTTAGCTTCTATCGTTCCCATATAAGGCGTTATAATAGTTGCAACTGCACCTTTGGCGTTTTGAGTATTCGCCCATTGATTCCAAACATTCAGGTTTAATTCTTCATTATAACTGGATGCTATCGAGAAAAAAGAATCCCGGTTATACATATCTGGCGCATAATTCATATTGGGAACATTTGACGGATTAAAATCATCAATAGAGGTAATCCACGTCAACATATTGGAATTTGCATATAACATTTTTTCAATTAAAGAGCCTTTAAACCCTTTTCCTTCGGCAAGTCGTGATTGTGACGAAACCACAAAATCATGATGATTGGTCCACGGCTCCATAAACACATAGCTCGTTTTGGTACTTATTTCGCCCATTTTCATCCTGTTATAAGGTTCTATTTGCGGAATGTTTTCTACTATTTGTAAATCTTTAATTTGGACGTTAACCTCTTTTTCGGACTGAGTACCGATAAACATCGAGACACTATCATTTTCGATATAAGGCACTAAAATGCTTCCTTTAAATAATGTGTATTCATTTTCTTTGATTGGAAATTGGTCAATATATTTAATGCCGTGCTCTAATTCGACCGTTTTTCTTCCGTTTTTAATTCTGAATAGTTTTAGTGCGATTGGCGAATTTCCTTTAGAAAGAAAAGAAACCGTATAGATTTTTTGATTTCTAAAAGGCACGATGACTTCAAAACCGAACCGCCCTGACGACTTCCCATTGAGCGTTATAATATCGTTTTTATTTGTTTTAACCTCAGCGCTTCCAACTTTATTGAATTTCCCATCAATCTTTAATTTCACTTCTTTGCCAGCATCCAAATTGTACATTTCTCCAAACCGTTGTTGGATATAATGATTGCCTTTTAATCTTTCATCTAAAGTTGCCACAGATAGCAATTCAGGATCGGGTAATTTCCGCATGCCTACAAATCCGCCGCCATGGCCATTAAATCGTCTGCGAGTGGCCCGTGTGTAGTGATTTTTATAACCGGCGTCCATTAAAATACCTACCAATTGGTTATTGGGCGTAACAAATCCCGCGGAAGGAAAAATTTCATGCGCAAATCCGCCAGGAAAATCATCATATTCAAATGTGACATACTGAGAAGGTGTTTCTGCAGGTTTAAAATTTTCCTCCAAAATATAATAAAGCAAGGGCATGCCTGACTGAAATAAATCAATGCGCTTTTTTACGATATTGGAGTTGACGATTTCATAAGTCACCGTAATGGATACATCCAAATCAAAATCTGGCAAGTACGTCGCTCTTGAGAGTTTTACGATTGAATCGTTACCTATCCATTCTGAACCTTTCCAATTATCAAGTTCAGTGATCTCACTTAAATCTAAATTGGCTAATTTTAGCGTAAATTCTTCGGTATTTTGAAGCAATAATTGCTCTCCATTATAAATAGTGACATAATAACCTTCCTTCGCATTTCCAACCACTTTAAGATTGATATTTTGACTCCATCCAATAGTTGTTGCGAAACAAAATAGCAAAAACAGGGTCCTCATTTTATCATATAATTGAGTCATTTTTTAATATTTAATTATGAGCAGCATATTTATAA
>JBARDR010000485.1:0-2114 GCA_049795335.1 Gelidibacter sp.
TATGCAGCGAGATCCTTAGCATAATTTTCAGAATGTTTGACCTTTCCTATTTTGGTTTCAATCAGCCTTTTGGTGCGTCGTCAAACACAATAAATATTTTTAAACTGCAATTCTTCTTTAGGAACACTAGAGAGAATCGCCTCTACCGCATTTTGACTTGTGATGATAACGTTATCAATTTTCGTTTTCAAAATAGGTTTCGAAATCCTGTTAAAACTGATTTTCAGGAAATCTGTGCTGGCTGCATGTACATTTTTAAAAAGCTGACGTTGTCCTTCGCTCAAATTTCGAGTAGAAAAAACTTGAATCTGTTTATCCTCGTCTCTCAGGTCATTCATTAATCGCTGACCGCCACGGTCTATGACGTAATCGGCCGCAAATTGTGCGATATTATGATGATTACCCAATTTTTCTTTACGCGTTACCTCAATCTTTTTGCTGCCATCTATACTCAATAGGACGCCTTGAAAAGATACTTCTTCATCTTTAATGAATGCCAAAGCTCCAATTGGAGCAGAGCACCCTCCTTCTAGTAAATTTAAAAACTGACGCTCAATCGTGGTACATATTTCGGTTTCCTCGTGATTGATTTCCTTAAGGATGGTCAATACATCTTCATCATCTTCACGTGCGGTGATCATAATGGCGCCTTGTGCCGGCGCTGGAACCATCCAATCAAGATTGATGGCATCTTCTGGACGTACGCCAATTCTGCCAATGCCTGCAGCAGCAAAAATAGCCGCATTCCAATCCTCATTATCTTGCAGTTTTTCCAACCTGGTATTGATGTTGCCGCGTAACCCGACAATGGTATGGGTTGGATATCGGTTAAGCCATTGTGCTTTTCGTCTTAAACTTCCTGTGGCAATAATGGCATCTTTTTGAGATAAAAATTCTTCATTCTTCTTAAATACTAAAGTATCTCTCACATTGCCGCGTTTTAAAACGGCTGCCTGAACGATGCCTTGTGGCAAAAGCGTGGGTACGTCCTTAAGTGAATGCACCGCAATATCGATTTGATTGTTGAGCATCGCCTCGTCTAAAATTCGGGTAAAAACGCCAACGATTCCCAATTCGTAAATGGGTTTGTCGAGACGTATATCGCCGGTTGATTTTACAGGCACCAATACGGTTTTATGACCCAGATGTTGGAGTTGTTGTTGTACAGTTTTGGCTTGCCATAGCGCTAATTCGCTATCGCGAGTACCAATTCTTATAATTTTAGACATTTGTAGTGGATTCTAATTGGAACACTTTTCTGATGAGTTCAATACTTTCATCAGTGGACATGTTATCTGTTTTGAGATGGTATGCAAAGTGATTTGTTATTTTTTGGATGATATTATTGCTGATTAATTCGGCTTGTGCTTCATTAAAATCAGCATGTTTTTTACGCTGGGTTTCCAATTCTGCATTTTTTAAATCAAGCAATTTGTGCTTTAATGCTTTGATGGTTGGGGCAAATTTTCGAGTGGCAAGCCAGCTGTTAAAATCTAGTTTTACTTCTTCTAAGATTTGCTCCGCCAAAGGTATAAATTCTTTTCTGCGTTCTAAGGTATCGTCCGTCATTTTTGATAAATCATCAAGATGAATCAAGGTGACATTTGATAATTCCGTGACATCTGGATTTACGTTTCTTGGAATCGATAAATCTAAAATCAACATTGGCTTTTTAGATTGGATGGAAGCCTTATTTACCGTTGGACTTTGGGCGCCTGTAGCAACAATCAAAATATCGGAAGCATTGATTTCTTCTTGAAGATCGGCATAATCTTTAACCAACAAATTGAACTTGCCCGCAATGGCCTCAGCCTTGGTTTTAGTTCTATTGATTAAAGTGATATGTTCGTTTTTAGTGTGTTTTACTAAATTTTCACAGGTATTTCTTCCGATTTTTCCAATGCCGAAGAGTAAAATGTTTTTTTCTGAGACCTTCTCAATAGAGCTCATGATATATTGAACGGATGCAAAAGACACCGAAGTGGCGCCAGATGAAATTTCTGTTTCATTTTTGATGCGCTTGCTCGCTTGAATAACGGCATTCAGTAAACGTTCGGTGAAAGGGTTAAGCAATCCCATTTTTTTGGATGCTCTTGCGCTGTTTCTTAATTGAC
>JBARDR010000486.1:0-5350 GCA_049795335.1 Gelidibacter sp.
CACTAAGACGAAGTAAATCGTGCTCGTGAGTAAGCTACTGCTGTTAAAAAATGGAGCAATTGCCATTTCATGAGTTACAGATGCTGTGCGAGGAGATGGCAGTACAATACAAATCCCATACACTAACAAGCAAAAAATGCTACTGAAAAGAGGTGATACTTTTTTACCGAAATCATACATCGTCCCTTGTAATTTGGCATGTGCTATTATTCCGAAAATAGGAATGGCGACTGCAGTAATTACAAATCCGACGGTTACCAATAACCAATTTGGACCAGCGTTGAAACCTAAGTACGGTGGCAATATTAAATTTCCGGCTCCAAAAAACATTGAAAATAAGGCGAAGCCCGTGACGAGTACATCTTTGGTTTTATTCATCTGAAAATTAATGATAATAGGGTCGAGCTTTTTAATTCAAGATTCAAACTCTTTATATCTTTGCCGAATATAGTTTAAAATGATTTTAGAATACAAAGACATCCCCGTTTTTTATAATGATGAAGGTATAGGAAAGGTCGTGGTGCTGCTTCATGGTTTTCTAGAAACTTCTGTGATGTGGGAAAATCTGGTCTCAGATATCAAAGATAACCACAGAGTTATCACTATCGATTTATTGGGACATGGACAAACGGGTTGCTTGGGGTATATCCATACCATGGAGATGATGGCTGAGGCGGTTGTGGATGTTTTAAATCATTTGAAAATCAAAAAATCATTTTTCATTGGACATTCTATGGGTGGTTATGTGGCTTTGGCGCTTGCTGAAGCTTATCCTAAACGCATTGATGGAATTTGTTTGTTGAATTCTACGCCGTTTGCAGATAGTCCTGATCGACAAATTAACAGAGATCGTGCTATAAAAGCAGTAAAACATAATCACAAGAATTTTATAAGAATGTCCATTGTGAATTTGTTTAGCCCAGACAATAGATTGCGATTTGCCGAGGAAATCGAATTTATAAAGTTAGTGGCCATGAAATTACCTTTGCAAGGCATCGTGGCGGCATTGGAAGGTATGAAAATCAGAAAAGATAGAAGTTTGCTCTTGAAACAAATGATGGTTTCTAAAATAGTTCTGCTTGGCGAGAAAGATCCTGTTTTGGAATACGATAGCTTAAAAGCACAATTAATAAGTTTGGGGATCGAAATGGATAGCTTTTCAGGTGGACATATGTCATACATCGAAAACAAAGATGAATTAGCCTACAAATTAATGCAATTCATCGAAAAATAATGTCTTTAAGCGTTGAACTCTGATTTAATTTTGTAAGTTAGGAGCCTCTAACAACTACAGCCATGAAAAAAAACAGTACTGCACCAGCTCCTATGAAGCTTTATTGCAACCTTTTTGGTCACAATTATGAAGTCTCAAAAAAGGTCACTTCCCACGTTAAAGAATACACGTGTAAGTGTTGCAAAAGACAATTGACTACTAATAGTGATGGCGATTTAACCGAACTCACGCCTAAGTTTAAGGAGATCAACTCTATTTTAGAGGTCATGTACTTACGCAGAATGGAGCGTTCCCAGGATAAGGTGTTCAGTTCGTCGATATATTAGATGAGATGACGTTGCTGTTTTGGTTTTTATGTTTAGATGTCCTCTAAAATAATAATTAAGCTAATAGCCACTTGAAAAGTGTTTTCTGTTCCTACTTTGGACACAACTATGTTGTTTCCGAAAATATCACTTATCATGTCAGTGAGTATAAATGTGCGAATTACCATGCTCAAATGACCGCTAATAGCAATGGAGGGCTCACTCAGCTAACTAAAGCTTAAGGAAATCAACACAACTCTTGAGCTTATCCATAAAAAACGAAAATTCAAAGGCATGGAAGGTTTGCTCGTTTTTGAGCACTATTTCTTGCAGTTTGTTTATTCACAAGTATATTGTAAAAACGACATTACTAAGTTCCTCCAGGAACACGTTTGTTTAAATTGTGGGAAAGAATTAACCACGAGCGATCAGGGAAACCTTATTCCATTGACCGATAAAAGACGAGGAATTTATAGGGTGCTAAAAAGTCTCTACAATAAAAGGTGTAAACTAAAGCAAGAGGTTTATTGATCCTTTAATGGATTCCAACCTTTAGCAATTAATGGAATAAGCATCTCTCCACGCGTTATCAAATGCATGCCGTTTTCTTTTTCAGTCATATAACCGATAACCGTCAAATTAGGATTGCCTTTAATCTTAAGGAAATCTTCTTGCGAGATGGTCATTAATAACTCATAGTCTTCACCGCCATTTAAGGCAATCGTGGTGCTATCAATATTAAATTCTTCGCAGGTAGAAATCACTTGTGGATCGAGTGGAATCTTATTTTCATATAAGGCAACGCCGACGTCGCTTTGCTTACATAAGTGAATGATTTCTGAAGAAAGCCCATCGCTAACATCAATCATCGAAGTGGGTTTCACTTTCAAATCTTTCAAAAGTTTCACAATATCTTTTCGCGCTTCTGGTTTCAATTGACGCTCCACAATATAGGCGTATGGATCTAAATCAGGCTGATTGTTTGGATTGACTTTGAAAACTTCTTTTTCACGCTCCAAAACCTGAAGGCCCATGTACGCGCCACCTAAATCCCCCGTGACCACTAATAAGTCATTGGGTTTTGCGCCACTTCTATAGACGACATCACTTTTGTTAACTTCTCCAATAGCGGTAATAGAAATAATTAATCCGGTCGTGGAAGAGGTGGTGTCGCCACCAACAACATCCACATCATAAGCTTTCGCGGCAGTTTCAATGCCTGCATAAAGTTCCTCAAGGGCCTCTAAAGGGAATCGATTTGAGATGGCAATCGACACCGTTACCTGCGTTGCATTGGCATTCATAGCATAAACATCCGATAAATTCACCATAATGGCCTTGTAACCCAAATGTTTTAACGGCATATAACTTAAATCAAAATGCACATGTTCTACCAATAAATCGGTAGTCACAACAATCTGTTTTGACTTGAACTCTAAAACTGCAGCATCATCGCCTATCCCTTTGATGGTCGATTTCTTGTTGATCTCAAAATGTTCGGTCAAGTGCTCTATGAGGCCGAATTCGCCTAAGTCACTAATGGAGGTTCGGGTCTGATTTTTATCTTCTATCATAATGCAAATTTAGGGATATAGCAGGACAAAATGCGAATCATTTTAGTGAATATTAAACCTAGTGGATATCGAAAAAATCAATTCGCCTATTTGGGATTATAATGAAAAGTTGCATGGGAATGGACTAGTAATATTGTATATTTGTGCACTATTTAGAAATAATCTTAATAAGGATGATAAAAGTATCTGAAACGGCGAAGAAAAAAGTCATTGAATTGATGAGTGAAGATGGCTTTGACTATGCCACCGACTTTGTGCGTGTTGGTGTAAAAAGTGGTGGTTGTTCGGGTTTATCATATGATTTGAAGTTTGATAAATCGCAAAAAGACGAGGATAAGGTTTTTGAAGATAATGGTGTCAGAATTATTGTTGACAAGAAAAGCTTTTTATACCTCATTGGTACTACCCTTGAATATTCAGGAGGATTGAACGGTGCAGGTTTCGTGTTCAATAATCCAAATGCAAATCGCACGTGTGGCTGTGGAGAATCTTTTTCTCTTTAAGCCATTACTAAACCTTTTGAAAAGAAGGAGTTTAAAAATTAAATGAAAATGACATGACGAAGTATACAGAAGACGATTTAAGAGAAGAATTAAAAACCAAGGAATATGAGTACGGATTTTATACAGATATAGAATCAGATACGTTTCCTCCGGGATTGAATGAAGATGTTGTCAGAGGTATTTCTCTTAAAAAAGAAGAGCCAGAATGGATGACCGAATGGCGTTTAGAAGCTTTCCGTGCATGGGAAAAGATGGAGGAGCCAGAATGGGCGAATGTTCATTATGAAAAACCGGATTTCCAGGCCATTTCTTACTATTCAGCACCCAATACTAAACCAAAATACGATAGCTTGGATGAGGTTGATCCAGAGTTATTGGAGACTTTTAAGAAGTTAGGTATTTCAATGGATGAGCAAAAGATGCTCGCAGGGGTCGCTATGGATGTCGTGATTGACTCCGTTTCAGTAGCCACAACTTTTAAAAAATCATTGAACGAAAAAGGAATTATTTTCTGTTCGATTAGTGAAGCAATCAGAGAGCATCCAGAATTAGTTAGAAAATATATTGGTACCGTGGTACCTCAAAAAGATAATTTTTATGCAGCTTTAAACTCAGCGGTATTTAGTGATGGAAGTTTCTGTTATATTCCTAAAGGGGTTCGTTGCCCGATGGAATTGTCAACTTATTTCCGAATCAACCAAGCGGGGACAGGGCAATTTGAAAGAACATTGCTTATTGCCGATGAAGGGAGCTACGTCAGTTATTTAGAAGGTTGTACAGCGCCAAGTCGGGATGAAAACCAATTGCATGCAGCCGTCGTGGAATTAATTGCGATGGACGATGCAGAAATTAAATATTCTACCGTTCAAAACTGGTATCCAGGAAACGCCGAAGGAAAAGGCGGGGTTTTCAACTTTGTAACTAAAAGAGGAATTTGCGAAAAAAATGCAAAAATCTCATGGACGCAAGTGGAAACAGGTTCTGCAGTAACTTGGAAATATCCAAGTTGTATTTTAAAAGGTGATAATTCGGTAGGGGAATTTTATTCCATTGCCGTGACTAATAATCATCAACAAGCGGATACTGGAACAAAAATGATTCATTTGGGCAGAAACACCAGATCGACCATTATCTCTAAAGGTATTTCTGCTGGAAAATCGCAAAACTCATATAGAGGCTTGGTTCAAATTGGAGCAAGAGCTGAAAATGCACGTAATTTCACGGAATGTGATAGTTTATTAATGGGTAATGAGTGCGGTGCACATACCTTCCCCTATATTGAAGTAAAAAATAAAACAGCAAAAATTGAACACGAAGCCACGACCAGTAAAATTGGTGAAGACCAAATTTTCTATTGCAACCAACGTGGTATTGATACGGAAAAAGCCATTGCCCTTATTGTAAACGGTTTTAGTAAAGACGTATTGAATAAATTGCCGATGGAGTTTGCTGTGGAAGCACAGAAATTATTGGAAATAAGTTTAGAAGGATCTGTTGGATAGCCAATGAGAAAGTTAATTGCCATTTTATTTATAGCCACATTATTTATAAGCTGTAAAAACGATCCGAAATCTGCAGTTTCTGTTGACGACAGTGAAGATGGACCTAGTGTTAGAGAAATTTCAGGCAATTTTACCTCTTACGCGGATGCCGCTGTTTTCCAAACCAAAAACGAATTGTTCGGTGTTGTTGAAAACGAAAAGTTACAGGAGTTGGTTAAAATTGCAGAACCTT
>JBARDR010000487.1:0-2657 GCA_049795335.1 Gelidibacter sp.
ATTTATACCCAGAGGATTGTCGGAAGAATTAATGAATGATTTCCTTGAGAATATTGAATCCAAAAACTTAGACTCTGTAAAATCTGATTTAAAATTAATCGACGAAAATTACGAAATTAAAGAAGTAAATATTGGAAAAGGCGCTGACTGGATGGCTATCCTTGCAATCGTTGTTTCTATCGCCAATGTATTTCTCATTGGGGACAAAATTGATAAAGGAATAGACGGATGGATTAATGTTGGAAAAAGAATTAAATCAATCTTCACTAAATCTGATTTTGTCTTAATGGATTTAGATACTTCCAAAGTTTATGGCCTTCTATATTTGGCTGATAAATTCACTTTGCAGTCAATAGAAATTCAAAGTGAATTATCTATCGAACTTGATAACCTAAATGGAATGTTAACCGATAGGAAAGCAACTGACTTTATTTCCAAACCTTGGAGTATTTATATCTTAACGTATATAATTAATGATAAGAATAAAGTTATTCTAAGCGTTCGCTCTGATGGACAAATAAAAGAGTTGGCAGATAGTGAAATCAATGGTTTTACTCCATTCTAAGCAAGAGCTTCTGCTAAGAGTCGAATACAATGAGTACTGTACTTAATAATCCATTAAATCACTTATCATAGCTCGATTCAAACAAGTGCCAGATCTAATCAGACATACATCTACGGATAGTCCTCACCCGTACTCGTTTCCAGCACGGCTATCAAATTGAAAAGTGTTTAAAATACTACGGATTGGATATTAAATAAGATTTGGTTTGATGGTTAGAATATATGGTATATATTCGGCGAAATAAGAAGATTAAAGCATAGTAAATAGGACTTTAGTACTTCTTCTATATAAAGGGCTAGGCTAATTTACCACACTGCAAGATAATGAAGGAAGATTTAGAAGGATATGTAATTTACTGTAAGGACTCCGACACAGAAACACCTTTAGGCGTTGTTTCTGACAGCTATGATTGTAAAGCTGTTTCTAATTACGTTCCAAGTAGTCTAAAAAATTTCTTAGTCGAAATTGAAGACAAAAGATTCTTCAAGCACAACGGTATTGACTTCAGGGGTATTTCAAGGGCTTTAGTTGAAAATATAAAAAAAGGAAGTATAGTTCAAGGTGGCAGCACTATTAGCCAACAATTAGCAAGAAACATAATTCGTGACAATCGAAAAACAGTAACAAGAAAGATTAAAGAAACCATAAAAGCCATTCAGCTTGAAAAACAATATTCTAAAGACGAAATATTGAATTTGTATTTCGACAATGTTTATTTTGGAAAAAATATTTGGGGTTTAAGAGCAGCCGGACTCTTCTATTTTGGCAAAGAAGTCGAAAGTTTAACAAAGTCGGAACTACTTTATTTATTGACTATTCTGCGTGGTCCAAATTACTATTCAAAAAAAACAGAGATTACTTTAAAAAGATATGAAGCTATCAACAACATTCTGTATGATAGAAACATAATTTCAAAAAGTAGATTTCAAAAAAATGTCAAATCCAAACCAAGCATTACTAAGACAAATCTCTCAAACATAAAAAATGCTTCCATTCCATTTATTTCAAACCATATTAACACAAAGAAAAAAACTATAACGACTTTCATTGATTTAAAAACCCAAGAGTTTACAAAAAAATTTGTCGCTGAATCAAAATACCCTGTTTCTATCCTTATAATAAGAAAAGGCAAAGTTATTGGATTTGCAAGTAGTTATGGAAGTGATTATCCGTTTATTTCAAAATCAAATGTCGGCTCAACATTGAAGCCATTTTTGTATTGCCACTTAAGGAACGAAGGCGTTTCAAAATTTGAAAAATTTGAGGCATCCAAGAATAGTTTAAATTGGAAAGTAAGAGAGGCTGGTTTTTATAAATCAAAACTTAATATTCAAGAAGCACTATTTTACTCAAACAATAATGTCTTTCTAAACGCAGCAAGTAAAATCGGCATTGAAGGTAACTTAAAATATCTTGCGAACACATTTAATAAACCTGACACAGATTTCTTCCCTTCTAGTATTTTAGGAGCTTCCAAAAATGGAATTTCATTATATGAGCTAGCTTCAGCATACTCGAACTACTTTAATAACAGCAACCTAACTGATATCAAGAAAGAGTGCCTTTCAATACTTAACCAAATATTCTACGAAAAGTTAGGTCACAATATTGAGAATGCATTTCTAAAAACAGGGACAACTAATGACAATAAAGAAAGATATGCTGTTTTGGGTAACGCAGATTTAACTTTTGCGGTTTTGAGAAATGAAAACGAAACAAATGATGAATCAAAAGATGGCAGTTTCATGAATCAAATTTCAAGAAGCATTTCATCAATGCTAAAACCTAATGTGAACTTTGTATGGATATAATGACAATCATAAATGGCGCCAATCCTAATGTTGTAATATTTCTACTAACAACATTTATCGCTTTTGTTTCATGGCTTGTGAAAAGCTTAGTTGAAAAGCCTCTTAGTGAATCCAAGAATACTTTCACAAAGTATTTTGATAGGCGAATTGAGATATTGACTGAAGTAAAAACGAGGTTGAACTTTATTGCTTATTTCCCAGAAGGCGAAGACAGTTTGGATTACAAAAATCAAATTCAAAGCATTCTACTTACTGACGGGAAATCAGCATATTTAAGCAAA
>JBARDR010000488.1:0-2203 GCA_049795335.1 Gelidibacter sp.
GTGCATAACATTATAAAGCAGATTGATCCTGACGGATTTTTAATTAAGAGCGATATGACGTCCAGTGAATTGGCAGAGGCCTTTCAACATATTTTATCTTCTCCTCCCTATTACAGTAGTACGGTAAACAATTTCTTGAAAAAGTCGGTAACCACTGATATTTATGTTGATGATATCAACCGGAAAATTCTGCATTTATTATCGCAAGGCGTTCGGACAATTACCTTAAGGGAGCACATCAATTTATCGATGAGTGCGATTGAAAAACGCAAGAAACATCTTAAGGTTTTATTCTCTGTCAACGATGGTAGGGATGAAACCCTCATTGCAAAAGCGAGAAAAAAAGGTTTTCTGTAAATTAAAGTGTTAAAATCGATCTATTTTTGATTTTTTCAGAGTCAATATGGTCCTGCTATGCATGAGTTGTACGGTTTTGCCACAAAAAGTTTGCGGTTTTCCCGTAACTTAAAGTCGAATCTCTTTTATATATTTGATTAGTCAACAACAATTAATTAATCCCTCTACTCATTTGTTGAGTTAATAGCAAAAAGAATAAACCTAATAATTAACCATACGGAAAATTATTAGGTTTTATTTTTGGTATCATCTTGTCGGATTAAGATTTGTCGATTTCACAGACAAATAGAATGCTAGTTATTCAAGATAATTGTAAATTTTAAGTGCTATTTTCAATGGATTACGGGATATGTCTTGATTCTTAATTCTAAAGGCGAAGCGGCGGTCAATGAGCTTGTCGAAGTGTCTTTAATCTTTTCCAGATAGCACTCTCTTTATTCTTCGCTCCAACAACTTTCAAAAATCCTTTTAACTAAAATATTAGTTTGAACTAACATTTTAGTTATATTAGCAACATCAAGTGAGGCGATTAGAAAATTATAATTTGTTTTACTCTGAGGAAATTCCAGTTTAACTAAATATCCCGAAGTTTCGGGACTGCCCTCGCAGGGAGATATTATGAAACAACTCACAAAAGCCGAAGAAGAGATCATGCAAGTGCTATGGCAGTTGCAAAAAGCCAATGTCAAACAAATTATTGACGAATTGCCCGAACCCAAACCTGCCTATAATACGGTATCTACCATTGTGCGGATTTTGGAAAGCAAAGGCTTTGTGGATTATGAAAAACAGGGCAAAGGACATCTCTATTTTCCGTTGGTGGCCAAAACGGACTACAGCAACCAAAGCATCAATATGCTGGTCAATGATTATTTTCAAGGCTCATTTAAAAGTATGGTGTCTTTTTTCGTGAAGAAAAATGACCTGAGCTTAAAAGATTTGGAGTCGGTTTTAAAGGAAATTAACAAGAAAGACGACTAGCTATGTTGCACTATATTCTACAAACCCTTGCGTTTCAAGTGTTCTTTTTGATCATTTATGACGTGTTTTTAAAGAACGAAACCTTTTTTAATTGGAATCGTGCGTATTTAATCGGCACAGCAATTTTGTCGTTTGTCTTGCCTTTTTTAAAATTTGAAAGCATCAAAGCCATTGTTCCAGAGCCGATGATTATTAGGTTGCCAGAAGTTATTATTGGTGAGGTTTCGCCCATAATGATGGACGAGGCCATGATGATGCAAACCGAACTAATTTCCGAACAGGCGCTCACTTTCTCGTGGATTTATGTTTGGGTTTTGGGGATGGTTTTAGCCGCGCTTATTTTGGCATACAAAATTATCAAGATCCTGAAAATGCTCCATGAAAACCCAAAACGTTGGCAAGGCGATGCGCTTATTGTATTTTTATTGAATAGCAGTGCAGTCTTCTCTTTTTTCCATTATATCTTTTTGGGGAATAATATTCAGCCAGATAAAAAAGAACATATCGTTCAGCATGAAATGGTGCATGTCAAAGAAAAACACAGTCTGGATTTATTGGCCTTTGAAATCTTACGGATCGTGTTTTGGTTCAATCCGTTAATTTATATGTATCAAAATAGAATATCTACGTTGCACGAGTTCATCGCCGATGCAAAAGCCGTAAAATACAAGGGCAAGTCGGAATACTATCAAAGTTTGCTGTCGGAAGTTTTCGAGACCCAGCAAATTTCTTTCATCAATCCATTTTTTCATCAATCATTAATCAAAAAACGAATCCTTATGTTAAGCAAATCAAAATCAAAACAAACCCATCTCCTTAAGTATGCTTTATTAGCGCCAGTTGTGATGGTCATGCTCATGTACAC
>JBARDR010000489.1:0-3085 GCA_049795335.1 Gelidibacter sp.
ATAAATAACAAACCGCCCTTTTTTACCGTTATCCTCTTGTTTTATTGTGGTCATAATTTTTGTTTAATTATTATTTCTAACCTTGACTAAAGATCAAAATTGGAGTCAAAGACACTTCGATCAACTCAGTGGATCTAGTATGACATAGAACTCATAACTTTTCAAATAAATATATTAATTTAATAAGGTTTATTTTGTCCTCGTCTTAATGTCTTTGGTCTTGATTAATCCTCTAAATAACCGAACTTACCCGTATTATAATCATTAAAAGCTTCCATTAACTCTTCCCTGGTATTCATCACAAAAGGGCCTTGAGCTGCAATGGGTTCATTAATAGGTTCGCCACTTAAAACCAATACAATAGCATCATCCAAAGCTTCTATTTCAAAAGTTTCGCCATCATTAGCCATTAATGCTAAATGATCGGTAGGCGCTTTTTCTTTGCCGTTGATGATAATATTGCCTTCGATGACCAGAAGTGCAGTATTGTAATCCGCAGGAAACTGAAAGTCTGCCTTTCCACCTTTATTTAACTTCGCATTGAACATATGTACAAGTGTAAAAGTGGAAGCGACGCCTTTCGTGTTTTTGTACTGGCCAGCAATCACTTCGATGGTACCTGCGTTGTTGTCTAATTGATGACGGTTGATAGCTTCGTATTTTATGGCCTGATACTTTGGATTTGCCATTTTGTCCTTTGCGGGCAAGTTGACCCAAAGTTGAACCATTTGGAAGTTGCCACCTTTTTTGCTCCATTCTTCTTCGTGATATTCTTTGTGCAATACGCCATTGGCAGCAGTCATCCATTGCACATCGCCTTCGCCAATAATTCCACCGCCGCCACTGCTGTCGTGATGGGCTACTTTACCTTTGTAGGCTATGGTTACCGTTTCAAATCCTTTATGTGGATGGACACCAACGCCTTTTGGTTTTTCGGAAGGTGGGAAGTTATAGGTGGAATTATAATCCAACAGAATAAATGGACTCATCCGTTGCATATCCATACGAAAACCACTCGGAATGAAATTATGTACAAGAAATCCATCGCCTACAAAATGTGGCGCTCTTGGGCTTGCAACTAATTCTACCGTTTTTGTTTTCATTACTTTTCTTTTTTATTGTTTGATAAATTCAAGATCAATACCCAATCTTATTTTATCGTCTACCACGATTGTGCCAGCTTCAGTTAGGGCGTTCCAAGTTAAACCGTAGTCCTTTCTACTAACGGTTCCAGTAACTTCAAAGCCAGCTCTTGTTTGTTGGTATTGATCTTCCACTATGCCGTTAAAACTAACGTCAAGAGCAATTTCTTTGGTCACGTTTTTTATAGTCAAATCGCCTATCATGGTGTCCCCATCATAAGATTTTGATTTGAATGAGATTTTCGGGTATTTTTCAGCATCAAAGAAATCGGCTGATTTTAAATGATTATCTCGGTCTTTGTTTTTTGTGTTCACTGAGTCAGTATTTGCAGTGAATGTGAAACTTGCATTTTTAAAATCTGCATTGTCAGTTTCAACACTCGCTTCAAATTCATTAAGATTCCCCGTAATGGTAGAAATCATCATGTGTTTTACCTTGAATCCGATTTCAGAGTGTGCCGGATCTAATTTCCATTGTGTTTTTCCTGTTGTTTCCATGTTTTAAGATTTAATGTGTTAAATAATTATTTTGATACAAAGGTAGACATCAAGGTTATACTACGCATTGATGTATGGTAAGAAGCTATTTTTTGAAGTTTTTTTGTGCGAGTTCCTTACGGACGCGGCTTAAGCTTTCTGGAGTTATACCTAAATAAGAGGCAACCATGGTTTGAGGCACACGCAAAAGGATGTCGGGATACATTTCAATAAAGTTTAAATACCGTTCTTCGGCACTTGCGCTTAACAATAGGTTGATACGATTTTGTAATTGGCGAATGTGATTGTGAAGTAGCCTATTGTTAAATTCAGTAAATGAAGGAGCTTTATCCGTAAGGACTTGAATGAGATTTTTATCAAGAACGGTTACTGTACTGTCTTCTAATGCTTGGATGAAATAAGCGGTGGGCTGATTAAAATAAACGCTTTCTCTATCCGTAACGAACCAATTTTCTGGTGCGAAAGATATGGTGTGTTCTTTACCTTTCTCATCGATCGAATATTGTCGCAAAAGTCCATTTTCTACAAAAAATGTTTGCTTGCAATATTCGCCCGGTTTCAATAAAAACGCATCTTTTTGAACTCTTTTAATTTTGCAATTTTCTAGTAGTGGCGAAATTTCATGGTCATCAATAGCTAAATTTGTCACTAAAAATGTTTTTAAATTGGTGTCGTTCATTTTTCTTTTGCGATATTTTTAGAAGTTACTATAATCAAAAGTTAAGATACGAACCTTCCAGATTATTTTAAACTTGAATTTCAAAAATACATTAGAGTTCAATGGCTGATGGCGTCATTGCTATGTTTTTATGCTCTTCCAATTCCAAACCACAATGACCCATTGAATTTGAGTGGAATCCTTATAGATGTGTATTTCCTTGAACCCGATTTTTTTATGGGCAGTTCTTGAGCGCTGGTTGGTCACGGCAATTTCGGTAATGCAAAGGTCATAACGGTTTTCAAATGTCTTTTTATAGAAATCATAGCAATTTGCAAAAATCCCAGAACCTCTATAGTCCTTTTGAACGCAAACCTGACCAACGACCATATAGTTGTATTCTGAAACCAATTTCCCATGGTAAATGATCATATCAAATTCCTCAAACATGGGGAAAATGATAGGGATGTCATATTTAGATTGTTTTGTCATAGCCAAAACATAACCCACAATTTGTTCATCATCCTTTGCAATGACATGGGATTCAATAGAATTTAGTTTTTTAAGCGTTTCCCAGTCATGGTTTACGGTAACAAATCCGTCGTTTATGATTTCCTGTTCTGATAAGTTTATTTTTAAATTGGCCTTTTGCAAAGCGTCAATGCCTTTTAAATCAGCTTCGGTTTTGGTTAATGTGTAAGTAATCATTCGGTTTAGGGGAGGTGTTTGTTTTGTGAGGGCGTATTAAAACGTTTTTGCAATTGTTCAGAAATGTGTCCAACTTAGC
>JBARDR010000490.1:0-4879 GCA_049795335.1 Gelidibacter sp.
GATCAGGAATGGCAAGGGATCATTGTTCATGGTGCCAAACTACTATATGCATTTAGTGAAGCTACCGTGCCACGTGTGACCGTGATTACCAGAAAGGCTTATGGTGGTGCTTATGATGTAATGAATTCTAAACACATTGGTGCCGATATGAATTTTGCATGGCCAAGTGCTGAAATTGCCGTAATGGGTGCTAAAGGCGCGGCAGAAATTATATTTAAAAAAGAGATTGATGCTGCTGCGGATAAAGAGGCGAAGTGGAAAGAAAAAGAAGCCGAATACGCCAATCTTTTTGCAAATCCTTATAGCGCGGCAGAACGCGGATTTATTGATGAAGTCATCCTCCCGAAAGATACACGACGCAAATTAATTAAAGCTTTTGCCATGTTGAAAGATAAAAAAGTCGATAGTCCCAAACGAAAGCACGGGAATATTCCATTGTGATTATGTATCTTTTCGGGCAACCAAATGGCCAAATAGGAAACAACTTATTATTTTGCTTAGAAGCGCTTCATGGATTTATCGAAAGTCATGATCATGCACATTTAAAAAAGCTGAAAACCTAATAAATTAGAGCTTTTCAATCAACTTCTTGTTGGTGCTTGAATGTTTTTTTGTTTTTGACTTTGTTGTGGGCTTTGGAACTGGCTTTGGTTGATTCTGCTTAATCCTGACATAGATCAACTTGTTATGTCCTTTTGAATCTTCACGACGCTCAATTTCAAATTCATTAATGGATTTAATTAAAGGCGTCAATTTTTGAAATCCGAAGTTACGCGAATCAAAATTGGGTTGTTTCTTTTGCAACAAACCACCGACATCTCCTAAAAATGCCCAGCCATCATCATCAGCAACATCAACGATTGTAGCCGATATAAACTTTATATCCTTAGCTGAAATCTTGTCAATATCGCTCTTCTCAGATTTCGATTTTTCATTAGAAGTGCTAACTTCTTCCTCTTCAACTTGATTTTTAAGAATCTCTATATAAATAAACTTGTCACAGGCTACAATAAATGGATTAGGGGTCTTCTTCTCTCCTATCCCGTAAACTTGCATTCCTGCTTCACGAAGGCGCGTTGCCAGTCGTGTGAAATCACTATCGCTGGACACCAAGCAAAAACCATCTACCTTCCCTGAATACAGAATATCCATCGCATCAATGATCATCGCGGAGTCCGTTGCGTTTTTTCCGACAGTATAACCGTATTGTTGGATTGGGGTAATCGCATTTTCCAACAATAAGTTTTTCCATTTAGAAAGGTGCGGCTTGGTCCAATCGCCATATATACGTTTGATGGTCGGGTTTCCATATTTGGCAATTTCTTCCATCATTTCTTTTACATAGGCCGATGGAATATTATCGCCATCGATTAATACTGCAAGTTTAAGATCCATTGAATGGGAATTAATTTATTATTCTGAAGTTTTATAATGCTAAAGGTACTATTTAATTGCAGGAAAATTATCTCAAAAAACAATTTTTTAGGACTACAATTAAAAATCCGTAGCCTAAACAGACTACGGATTATTTCGAATTCTTCGGATTAAACACAAAAACTAATCCATTAGTTTTTGATAGACTTCATCCTTTATAGAGCGATATTTATCCAGGCATTCCTGGTATTTATCAAATACTTGATCATGCTGGAGCATATAAAATTGATCACATTCCAGTTCATCGCATTCTCTAATATTATTCATGGCGTTCCGATAGGTATAGAACTCATTTACTAGATTGATATTCTCATTGTGGTTATCCAATAAAATCTCACACAACTCCTTATCGTTTATTTTATTAGAGACAATTTTCGCTAATTGATCGGCCTCAGTATTTAGAGCTTCCAATTGCGAGATCCAGGTTTGAAGCTCTCGATGCATTTGTCTTTTGAGGATTTCTTCATCCGTTTCATTTCCGTAATTAAGTGTGGAATCCATTAGGTTATATTTAATTTTGTTATAAAATTTTGTTTCACATCTAAAATGACAATGTCTTTATCACCTCCAGGAAAAGTCCAATTGATGCTGTCATCTTTGGCATATCCTAAAACAGCAGCGCCCATTGGTAATAGCAGGGATATCTTTTTTTGAGAATTATTACTTTCCGTTGGCAAAACCACCTGAAAGGTATATTTCCATCCATCCTTAGTCGCAAGGGTGATTTCTGAATTGATTCTTACAACATCCTCAGGCATTTTGTCATCATCCAAAATTTCAGCACTTTCAATTTCCTTTGCAAATTTAGTCAAGGATACTTTTTGTGTAGAATCCTTATAGTCATTAGTGAGATTTAACAAGCGCTTTATCATCACGTAATCTTTCTTTTCTAATACTAACTTACCGTATTTCATATGATTATCTTTATTTTTTCTGAATGGACATACTTCGACTTCGCTCAATACGGGCTTTCTATTCGCAATTAATCATTCTACTGAGTGATTAAATTTTTTGCATGCTCCTTTCAGGTGTGTATTTCTTTTTAAGGGAAAATCCCTCGTTGTATATATGCTTTTTCTATGCGTTCAATGGCGATGACATAGGCTGCCAAACGTAAATCAATGTTTTTATTTTGAGAGGTTTCATATACTTTTTGGAAGACCTCTCTAATTTTCTTTTCAATTTTAATCATGACTTCATCAAGGTCCCAAAGTTCTCCGTTTCGGTTTTGTAGCCATTCAAAATAGCTGCCGATTACTCCTCCTGAATTACAAAGAATATCGGGAATGACCTCGATTCCTCGTTCACTCAAAATCTTTTCCGCTTCAAAAGTTGTTGGACCATTGGCACCTTCAGCAATCAAAAAGGCTTTAATTTGACGCCCACGAGCCTCAGTAATTTGGTTACCTAAAGCTGCCGGAATGAAGATATCGCAATTCAATCCAAAAAAGTCATCATTTGAAATTACTTCTGATCCTGGAAAACCAACAATATTTCCATCATGAGACGTTGTATAATTGAGTAAGGATTCCACTTCTAAACCGTTGACATTGGCTATCGTTCCAAAAGCATCTTGCACAGCAACCAGTTTTGCGCCCACTTGCTGCAAAAAATGAGAGGCCCAATACCCAACATTTCCAAATCCTTGGACAATGAAAGTCCTGCCTTTCAAATCTACTTTTTTGTTTTCAGCCCAACACTTAATCGTCAAGAAAACGCCGTATCCTGTCGCTCTATCACGGCCTTCCAATCCCCCAGAACCCACTGGTTTTCCCGTAACAACGTGCATATTTCTTGAACGTTCGGCTGGTGCTTTTGTGGACATATAAGTGTCGGCAATCCACGCCATCGTTTGAGCATTGGTATTGACATCTGGTGCGGGAATATCATGCTCAGGCCCAATATTATCGCCTAAAGCAAAAGCAAAGCGTCTTGTGATACGCTCCAATTCTGAATTAGAATAATTTTTAGGATCCATTTGAATTCCGCCTTTGGCGCCACCATAAGGCAATCCCGCCAATGATGTTTTCCAGGTCATCCACATGGCTAATGCTTTTACAGAATCAATGTCAATAGTAGGATGATACCGCAAACCCCCTTTGTAAGGACCTAAGGCGTTATTGTGCTGTACCCGATAGCCCTTAAATATTTCAATTTCGCCATTGTCCATACGTACAGGAAAATGGATGATGAGCTCGTTATTGGGCACCGACAAAATTCTTTTGATGTTCGGATTTAAATGAATAAAATCGCATGCGGCTTCAAATTCCTGCATCACGTTTTTTAACATACCTTGTTTGGGTGCCTCGTTCACTACTTCTACTATTGCCATATTATTGTTTTTAAGAGAAAACCTTTGTACCGCTTGCGGCAGAAAACCATTGGTTCCTTGGATTATTTTTTCTTAAAAATCTAAATTGTGAGGTTTAGAGGCATCATAATCACTGCATGACCAGACAAAACTTTTGTCCTTTGTCAAACTGCAATATCTGAGATGTTCACACGATGCGCATAAGCTATTTCCCAAAACATCCATAATTTAAAGTTTAAAGCTCTGTTATTACAGCAATAGATGTGCCGATAAATCAACACGAGCTGAAACCCAACCTAAAGCGCTAAGAATTAGCAGATTGAACTGAAAAACAATAAATACGAAATCGTTGTAGTGGGTAGTATTCACCCGCTGATCCATTATTCCTCAGATAGGTTTTGATTATTTTATCTTGTCCCGAAGGGTTTTTCGATCAATTTGAAGAATGTCTGCAGCTTTAGTTTTATTGTTATTGGTGGCTTCGAGAACTTTAAGAATATGCCTTTTTTCTACTTCTTTAAGCGAGAGGAAAATATCCTCTTTCGGAAAATCGATGTTAAACTTTAAATAGTGTGGTAAATCACTTACATCTACTTGTTTATTACACATAATCACGGCACGTTGGATGCTGTTTTCAAGTTCTCTTATGTTTCCTGGCCAATCATAACGTTCAAGTGCCAACATCGCGTCTTCTGATATTTTAACAATTCTATCCTTATATTCCACGCCATATTTAAAAAGGAATTTATCCACCAGAAGCGGAATGTCAGACTTTCGATCTCTTAAAGGTTGTACCTCCATTTGAACTACCGTAAGCCGATAATATAAATCTTCTCTAAAGCGTCCGTTTTTAATGAGTTCCCTCAAATCGACGTTGGTGGCTGCAATAACTCTGACATCAATTTTCTCTACTTTTTGAGATCCCACACGCATAATTTCCTTTTCTTGCAGGACTCTGAGCAAACTTAATTGAGTGGCCATGGAGGCATTGCCAATTTCATCCAAAAAAAGAGTGCCTTTGTTCGCAACTTGAAAAAAGCCACTTCGGTCATCATTGGCACCTGTAAAAGCGCCTTTAGTATAACCAAATAACTCAGCTTCCAAGAGACTTTCGGGGATAGCACCACAATTGAC
>JBARDR010000491.1:0-3046 GCA_049795335.1 Gelidibacter sp.
TTGTTTCCCATCGTCGCTAAAACTTCGCACGGGCATGCAGGTTTTTATTGTTATTAACTATTTACCATTGGTACTTGGAATTTCAAAAATCGGAATTTGAATATTTATACTTTCGGTCTCAACAAGCCTTCCTGGGCTACTGAAGCAACAAGTGTCCCATCTCTGGTAAAGATATTGCCTTGTGCAAATCCGCGAGCGCCTGAAGCATTTGGAGTTTCAATGGCATATAACAACCAATCATCAAAATCGAAATCCCTGAAAAACCACATCGAATGATCCAGACTTGCAGTGACCGTATTTCCCCAATGCGCTTTGCTGGCGTGGCGGTTCATCACTGCAGCCAAAATATTATAATCGGAAACATAGGTCAGTATTTGTTGCTTTGCGGCGACATCCAATTGTGAGGCATCTCCTTTTAGCTTAAACCACACGTTGGTAAATGCAGGCAAATCTTTTCTATCGAACGGATTGATCAATTCAACCGGCTTAAATTCGACAGGACGATCAGCCGACAAAAAGTTCTTTGTTTTTTCTGGGATGAAGTCGCCAAACTGATGCAACACTTCCGTCCAACTCAATAATTCTTCAGGTTTTTTGATGGCTTCATCCATTTTGATTTGATGATTGTAACCTTCTTCTTTTTTTTGAAATGACGCCGATACAATGAAAATAGTCAAGCCATTTTGTAAAGCCGTGACACGTCTTACAGAAAAACTGCCCCCATCGCGAATAATACTAACGTCATATATTATTGGCACCTCCAAGTCTCCAGCCTCCAAAAAATACGCATGCATGGAATGCAGCACCCGATTATTGGTAATCGTTCGTGTAGCAGCGTTAACAGCTTGGGCCAATACTTGCCCTCCAAAAACATTTGGACTCCCGACAGTTTTACTAAAACCCTCAAATTGTGTAGGATGGAGTTGTTTTAAAGTGATCAGCTCAATTAAATCTTGAACATTGTTCATGTTATGTGTTTTTAAGCCTTTCAAAGGTATCTAAATGAATGTAAAATGGAAACAACCACGCCTATTAAATCATAAAATCGGATTCATTTTGAGATTTCAACGTCATCATTGGTTTTTGATGACCGATAAATCCGCTTCATTTTGTAGATTATTAACCACGTCCTGATATGGAATATTGATTTCTTTGATGATGGTTTTTTTTTGTAATGGATATCAACTGCTACTGCCTGTTGCACCAAATATTCCAACATCATGAATAATTTATAAACGACAATGATATCATGTTTAAAATACCTTTAATTTTGTGCAATTTCAATCTGAATCTTCTTTTCTTTCGCAAAACTAGCTACTAATCAATGACGGATAGAAAGCAATGTTGCTTTCTAATTTGATGATGTAGTCAAGAATATTATAAAATTGATTTTTCATAAAACATCATATTGTTTTTCAATAGTTCATCGCACAACTCAAAAATTATATCCTAATCCGAATGAAAATCTCGCGCCATCTTCGCCGTTAAAGAGATTGAATGTTGCCGAGAGGGATTGGGCTGCTGAAATTCTCAAACCGCCGCCATAATCATTATGCCATTTATTAGAAAAATCGCCTTTTTGCCAAACCCTTCCAAGATCTCCTCCTCCGAAAACAGAAATCTGAAGTGGCAACAATCGCGTGGTTAGCGAAGGAAAGCTGTAACGTACATCAGCACTCGCTACCATCGCATTTCTTCCTGTAAAGCGTTCTGATCGATACCCTCTTAAACCAGATTCTCCACCAATATTGGCCGCTTGATAAAATAGATAATCATTTCCAAAACGAAATTGAGCGCGAACATCTGTTTTAAGCACCAGAGTTTTATCTTTGGTCAACGCATTATAAAATCCGAGATTAGAATTAATATAACCGAACGCCGCATCCACATCTTGAAGATTGGTTTTTGCACCTATATTCAATTTAAAGGTCATGCCTCTGGTCGGGTTCATAATATTGTCGGCACTGAGGTAGTCATATGCGGCTTCGAGCCCTCCAAAATAATGTCTTTCATAATACTCAGCATTGCTTGCAGGCTGAAAATCCGAAATAAAACGCTCGGGAGAATTCGATAACTTGACGCTTTCCAAAAGGGCTTTAAATCCGTAATCGCTACCGAATGCAGAGCGTTTCACAATACCAACATGGCCACTGTAGATGCTTTTCTTAACCCGATTAAAATTATAATTCGCCCCATAACTAACCGATTCATTGCCGTAGCCGAAAAAGTTATTGGAATAAGATGGACTGGTGAACAATCCGCCAACGTTCAAGTTCCAATCGAGAAAGATGTTAGCAAACTCGGCTTCATAATCTAACTTCAATCCATTGGTATCAAAAGCATACTGGGCATTCAAAGTATGCCGCTGAGAAAACGGATTGCGCTGATAGCCATTAACCATATAATCTGCCTTAGCTCCTAATTGCACACCGTCATCTGGATTAAAACCTAAACCAGGCGTAATTGTCGTTGTTTTGGTTCGAGTTTTTTCAAAGTTATAGACATTCAAATTATAGACATCTGTGAATTTTAAATTAGCGCCATTTCTCGCCAGAATGGTCTTTTCTTTTGACTTATGATCGTAAATTTTAATCTTTTTGCCATTCTGAATATCATACAAATCCTTCCCTTGTCCACCGATGACTCGCGTAAATATCAAATCGTTTCCTTTTCCATTGACTACAAATTGATCGTCACCATTCAATCCGTAAATCCAAAGTTCCTTGGTCACTTTACTATCATATATCTGATCAATAAAAGGCGCACTGATGTCACCATCACTAAGTCTTGAAATTTTCACTTGCGTCAAACCTTTGTCAAGGCGGGTAATTTCAAAATAGTCAGCATTGTCTGTTCCAGCCAAAACAACCAATTCATTTAAATAAATATAATATCTATTGGCAATATCTTTCAAGTTCGCGCGACGTCCTTTTAACTTCAATTGGATATCGTCAATAATCGCATCTCGAACTTCACTAGGAATGTTTTGAAAGGCCTTTTCTATGACGGCATCGGTAATGTTTTCTTGAAGGAATTTCGCCTGCTC
>JBARDR010000492.1:0-9605 GCA_049795335.1 Gelidibacter sp.
TCGTAACGCCTGAGGATATTAAACGCGCTGCCATCCCTGTATTGCATCATCGCGTAATAGTGACGCCTGAACGCGAAATGGAAGGCATCACGAGCACCGATGTGATTAAGCAGATTATTGAGAATGTTGAGATACCGAGGTAGGGTTCAGTTGGCTGTTTTCAGTCTTCATTTGGCAGTTGCAGTCTCAGTTTTGCTTCCAACTCCAAGCTTATTATAAATATTCGTGAATTCGTAGCATCATATAACTTATAAACTTGAAATTCCTTAAACCTTTTTACCTACAGCCTCGGTTTTTTTATAGTGGATTGTTCATTATAACTCTGTTTGTATTCAGTTATTTTGTTCCGTTTTTATTTGGAGTGGCGCAACTCTCCATGTTGGTCGCGCTATTGTTATTTTTTCTGGACGTCATCATTGTTTTCTTTGGTGGAAATAAAATTATCGGCCATCGAATTTTGCCTGATAAGTTCTCAAATAGCGATAATAATCAGGTCGAAATTAATATTGAGAACAATTACCCGTTTATGGTCTATTTGACTGTGATCGATGAAGTGCCTTTTCAATTTCAAATACGGGATTTTAATATAAAGTTAACCATCAAGTCCAAAAAAGCAGATCGAATTGCCTATAATCTCAAGCCAACAGAACGCGGAGAATATCACTTTGGAACACTTAATATTTATGCGTCTACAAAAATAGGCTTGGTCGCCAAACGTTTCCGTTTTGACACGAATGCGATGGTGCCCACCTACCCAAGCTTTAAGCAATTGCGCAAATTCGAACTCTTGAATGTCAATAATACCTTGCAGGATTATGGCGTTAAGAAAATCCGACGCATTGGTCATACCATGGAGTTTGAACAAATCAAAGACTATGTCATCGGCGATGATTTACGAACCATTAACTGGAAAGCGACGGCCAAAAAGAACAGCTTGATGGTCAACCAATTTCAGGATGAAAAATCACAGCCTATTTATTCCATCATCGATAAAGGCCGCGTGATGAAAATGCCTTTTGAAGGCTTGAGTCTTTTGGATTATGCAATTAACGCAACCTTAGTGATTAGCAGCATTGCTTTAAAAAAGCACGACAAAGCCGGCATGCTCTCTTTTTCTAAGAATGTTGAAAACATCGTCGTCGCACAACGCCGAAATTCCCAAATGCGTTTAATCCTAGAATCGCTGTACAACGTGAAAACGGATTATTTTGAAAGCGATTTCAGCCGATTGTATGCCAATATCAAGCGTAATATCACGCAACGAAGCCTAATTCTACTCTACACCAACTTTGAGACTCTAGATAGCTTAAATAGACAATTGACCTATTTAAAGGCGATCGCCAAAAACCATCTCATTGTCGTTATTTTCTTCAAAAATACCGAATTAAATAGTATTGTAGACGAAAAATCAGCCACCATTCAACAAGTTTACGACAAGGTTATTGCCGAAAAATTCGCCTTTGAAAAGCGACTCATCGTCCAGGAATTGAAAAAATACGGCATCTACTCCATTTTAACGACGCCTGAGAATTTAACCATTGATACGATTAATAAGTATCTGGAGATCAAATCACGGGGATTGCTTTAGTTCAGTTGACAGTCAGAAGTCTTCAGTCGCCAGGTTCCAGTCTGCAGTCGACAGATTTCATGCTCCGTGTTTCTCAATTCTAACTTTCCAAAAAACATTCGTGCCTTCGTGAAATAATTTCCATTCTATCGTATCTTCGTACTTCATACTTCGAGCTTCGTGCTTCGAACTTCAAACTATAGCGACATGAAAATCTATACAAAAACAGGCGACAAAGGCACCACGGCATTATTTGGCGGCACAAGAGTCCCAAAACACCATATCCGCATTGATAGTTACGGCACGGTTGACGAACTGAATTCTCATATCGGTTTGATTAGAGATCAAAATATTGATCAACATCACAAAGAAATTTTAATGATCATTCAAGATCACTTATTTACGGTTGGTGCTATTTTAGCAACCGATCCAAATAAAGCCATCCTCAAAAGTGGTAAAGAACGTTTGAACATTCCAAAAATCTCTTCAGAAGACATCCAACATTTGGAGAACGAAATGGACACGATGAATGAATCCTTGCCGGAAATGACACACTTCGTGTTACCCGGCGGTCATCAAACCGTGTCATTCTGTCATATAGCGCGTTGTGTGTGCCGTAGGGCCGAGCGTTTGGCATCGGCACTTAATGACGCAGAGCCGTTTTATCCGGAGGCATTAATGTATTTAAACCGGTTATCAGACTATCTATTTGTGTTGGCACGAAAGTTGTCTCATGATCTACATGCTGACGAAATTCAATGGATTCCTCAAAAAGAATAGCAGGGTTATTTGGCAGTTATATTTTTTTTGGTGACCAATTAAGAATCAATATTTTATGTGATAATTATACGTTCTTTTTATTAATTATGAAATAATTCATTTTTTACTTGATTTAATGGACAAAAAATTTATTTTTGCAAAAATTTAAATGAATAACAAATGTATTGGACACTAGAACTAGCATCTTATTTAAGTGATGCACCTTGGCCAGCCACCAAAGACGAATTGATAGATTATGCTATTCGTACTGGTGCACCTTTAGAAGTGGTTGAAAATTTGCAAGCTATTGAAGACGAAGGCGATTCTTACGATTCAATTGAAGAAATTTGGTCAGATTACCCAACCGACGAAGATTACCTCTGGAATGAGGATGAATATTAGATAAATCTAAAGAATAGTTAAAAAGTCTCCTCAAGAGACTTTTTTTGTGCGCTATTTTTTAATAAACCTAGCACAAACCGTATATTTGTGAGCCTTAACACGCAAAACAGCATACAAACGACATATTTATATTAATGCACACTGAGCTTGTCGAAGTGTAAACATGAACACCTTATGAGTTTTTTAGATTCAGTATTAAAGGTATTTGTTGGCGATAAATCCAAACAGGATGTCAAAGCCATCACTCCTATTGTAGAAAAAGTTAAAAGCTTCGAAAAAGCTCTGGAAGCCTTATCGCATGACGAACTAAGGGCCAAGACCGATTTTTTCAAAGCGAAAATTGCCGAAGCACGACAACCTTTTAACGACACCATTGAAAAACTTCAAAAAGAAGCAGAAACCACTGAAGACATTGACGAACGTGAGGATATTTATCTTAAAATAGACAGTATTAAAGATGATATCTACAAAGTCACAGAAGATGTCCTTAATGATATTTTACCAGAAGCCTTTGCTGTGGTGAAAGAAACCGCAAAACGCTTCGTACACAATACTTCAATCTCAGTAACTGCAAGTGCTTTTGACCGTGAAATTTCAGGAAGTAAGGAGTATGTCACTTTAGAAGACGACAAAGCCATTTGGGCAAACTCTTGGGATGCTGCTGGAAAACCAATTACTTGGGACATGATTCACTATGACGTGCAGCTTATTGGTGGTGTGGCACTTCATCAAGGTAAAATTGCCGAGATGCAAACTGGGGAAGGAAAAACGCTTGTGGCGTCACTTCCAATGTACCTCAACGCCCTTGCCGGAAAAGGCGTGCACTTAGTTACGGTCAACGATTACTTGGCCAAACGTGATAGCGCATGGATGGCCCCTATATTTGAATTTCACGGCATGAGCGTGGATTGTATTGATTACCATCAACCGAACTCTGCTGCTCGTAAAAAAGCATACAACGCTGATATCACATACGGAACGAACAACGAATTCGGTTTCGATTATTTGCGCGATAATATGGCACATTCGCCTGACGATTTAGTACAACGTCCTCACCATTACGCCATTGTGGATGAGGTGGATTCCGTTTTAGTGGATGACGCCCGTACCCCTTTGATTATTTCTGGGCCAATTCCGCAAGGGGAACGTCATGAATTTAATGAATTAAAACCAAAGGTTGATGCCATTGCAGCAGTTCAACGTCAATATTTGACCGGTGTTTTGGTGGAAGCCAAAAAGCTGATTGCTGAAGGCAACATGAAAGATGGTGGTTTTAAGTTATTACAAGTTTACCGAGGAATTCCTAAAAACAAAGCTTTGATTAAGTTCTTAAGTGAAGACGGGATCAAGCAACTCCTTCAAAAAACCGAAAATCACTACATGCAGGACAATAACCGTGAGATGCCAAAAATCGACGCGGATCTGTACTACGTGATTGATGAAAAAAATAATCAGGTTGAATTATCTGATAAAGGTGTCGATTTCCTTTCGGGTAACGATGATCCAAATTTCTTCGTAATGCCAGAAATCGGCATGGAGATTTCAAAAATTGAATCTCAAAACCTTTCCAAAGAAAAAGAAGCAGAAGCTAAAGAAGAATTATTCAGGGATTTCGGTGTCAAATCCGAACGTATTCACACCTTGAGTCAATTATTAAAAGCTTACGCCCTATTTGAAAAAGACATTCAATATGTGGTCATTGACAATAAAGTCATGATTGTTGATGAGCAAACAGGTCGTATTATGGATGGACGTCGTTATAGCGATGGTTTGCACCAAGCGATTGAAGCCAAGGAAAACGTAAAAATTGAAGCTGCTACCCAAACGTTTGCAACGGTAACGCTTCAAAATTACTTCAGAATGTACCGCAAATTAGCGGGGATGACAGGTACTGCCGTTACGGAAGCTGGAGAGTTCTGGGAAATCTACAAATTGGATGTGATTGAAATTCCCACCAACAGACCTATTATTCGTGATGACCGTGAGGACTTGGTGTACAAAACCAAGCGCGAAAAGTACAACGCCGTTATTGATGAAGTCACTAAATTATCGCATGAAGGTCGTCCAGTTTTAATTGGAACAACCTCTGTTGAAATCAGTGAGTTATTAGGTAAAATGCTCACCTTACGCAAGGTGCCTCACAACGTATTGAACGCAAAGCTCCATAAAAAAGAAGCAGATATTGTTGCTGAAGCTGGAAAACCAGGACAAGTAACCATCGCTACCAACATGGCGGGTCGTGGTACGGATATTAAGTTGACCGATGAGGTTAAAAAAGCAGGCGGTTTGGCCATTGTAGGTACAGAACGCCATGATTCACGTCGTGTCGACAGACAGTTGCGTGGTCGTGCCGGACGTCAGGGAGATCCCGGAAGTTCACAGTTTTATGTGTCTTTAGAAGATAATTTAATGCGATTGTTTGGAAGTGAGCGTATTGCAAAAATGATGGATAGAATGGGCTTACAGGAAGGCGAGGTCATTCAGCATTCTATGATTTCAAAATCCATTGAGCGTGCACAGAAAAAAGTTGAAGAAAATAACTTTGGAGTCCGTAAGCGTTTATTGGAATATGACGATGTCATGAACGCTCAACGTGAAGTTATCTACAAACGTCGTCACAATGCTTTGCATGGCGAACGTTTACGCGTAGACATTGCAAATATGATTTATGATACTTCAGAAAACATTTCACAAACCAACAAAGCTTCAAACGACTTTAAGAACTTTGAATTTGAACTGATTCGTTATTTCTCCATGAGCTCGCCGATTACAGAGGCGGATTTTGGAAAAATGTCAGATCAGGACATTGCTGGAAAAATATACAAAGCAGCGTTCATCCACTATAAAGAAAAAATGCAGCGTAATGCCGATATGGCTTTCCCTGTGATCAAAAATGTTTACGAAACACAGCGTGATAAATTCAAGCGTATTGTGGTACCGTTTACTGATGGCGTCAAGAATTTACAAGTCGTTACCGATCTTGAGAAAGCTTATGAAACCCACGGTAAGCAGTTGATCAATGATTTTGAAAAGAACATTACCTTGGCCATTGTGGATGATGCTTGGAAAACGCATTTACGCAAAATGGACGAATTGAAACAATCGGTTCAACTGGCAGTCCATGAGCAAAAAGACCCATTGTTGATCTACAAGTTTGAAGCATTTGAATTGTTTAAAGTGATGATTGACCAAGTGAATAAAGATGTAATTTCATTCTTATTTAAAGGTGAATTACCATCAGAAACCACGGATGCCATTCAGGAAGCACGTCAAGTTCGTTCTAAAGAAAAATTGGAAACGAACAAGGAAGAAATCCCGAATTTAGACGAGCGCTCTAATCAAAGCAGGGCTGCAGGAAATACACAACGTCAAGAAGTGGTAGAAACCATTGTACGCGACAAACCAAAAATTGGCCGTAATGAGCAAGTTACCATCAAGCATGTATTGAGTGGTGAAAACAAGTCTTTAAAATACAAACAAGCAGAACCATTATTGGCTAAGGGCGACTGGGTATTGACAGAAGACCAATAAACACTAAAAAGACCTCACAGGTTTTAAAAAAAACTGTGAGGTCTCAACAATAAAAAAAATCCTGATATCATAAAGATGTCAGGATTTTTTTTTGGTTTGATGATTTCTCTTATCTAGATACAACACTAAGTGATTACATCGGAATTTCGTGATAAGCAATCTCGTCATCTAACTATAAAAGCGGGGCGCTCTTTAAATTGATCAAACCCTCTTTAGGCCCGTTCAATGGTCTTTTGGTACGTAGATAGCGATTGACATTATACGCGTCGTAATTGGGCGCATCCTTATCAACACTATTTATTTTAACACGACCGGCAGAGTGAATAAATTCATTATTCCCAATCCACATGCCTACATGCACCACACGTTCTTTAGTAGAGTCCGTTGCTTTAGCCCCAAAAAACAATAAATCTCCAGGAAGAAGATTTTCAAAATTTTTAGTATCATCAATTTGCTCTCCAGTGTGTATTTGTTGTGAAGCGTCTCTTGGCAAAACAATCCCATTTAAGAAGTAGATGGTTTTAGTAAAACCACTACAATCCACACCTTTTGGCGACGTTCCGCCCCATAAATAAGGCAAGCCCATCAAACTTTTTGAAGTCGCTACCAAATTTTCTTCAGACGGATCAGTTTGTGATATCCAAGAGTCATAAAGCTCAGCTTCATTTTTATTGATGAATGCAATCCGTTGATCAGGATAAGAAACCTTGTAAAAACCTTTCTCCTCGCCTAGAATCTGTAAAATCCCTCCTGCGACAATATCAGAAACCACTTGTGATGCTGTATTAGGTTCAGAATAACTGCTCCCGCCGATGCTGGTGTAAATTAATTTCGGATCCTTTTTCCATTGCTCAAGTTCGACTTCGGTAATCGGTTCAACGCCGCCATTATCAACCCACGATAAATAATGATCTGGGGTTTGGATTAAGGTCCAACTTCCGGCGTTTTTCAAAATTTTTACCGGCGTTCCTAAAGTAGCCTGAGTAGCCAATTCAGCCGAATGTTTTGGCTGACTTCTCAAATTGGCGACGGATATGGTTACCAAGCCTCTTATTTTATCGGCCAATTTTGCTTCCGGCAAAAGCTGAATACTATCGACATATTCAATTTTAGCATTTTCAAGATTACTTTTCAAAGTGGAAACCGCATCTGGCAAATTGCTTTCGCCTTTTAAAATGTATGCGTTACCCCTTTTTTCTGCATTGACATCAAAGAGAGCAACTCTTTTATCGGGAGCAAATTGGGTTTTAACAACTTCTATTTCATCTGTCAAATACTCCTTATTTTCAACTTTGTCTGTGCAACTAAGCACGCCTCCAAGAAGTAAAAGGGAAAAACCTAATTTTGCAATTTTCTGTACCATTTCTGTTTTGTTTTTAAAAACAGCAAAATAGAAAATTATACCATTCTTTTATAGCTTCTTAACATACTTTTTATTTAGCTCCTTAGATTTAGTAGATTGTAATCTTTCAAAAGCAATTAGAACACCAGTTACTTGAAAATAGATTAAGATTCAAGACGAATTTTTAAACCCAACACGTTTTAAGTTTTTATTGTTCGGGAAAATGTCAATTGCTTTAAATAATCATTCATCAAAAGGTAATTTAAGATTCCGCCTCTCTGAGGCTTGATTTTTATTCGGTATGCATTAGCTACCAAGATATCATCCCTACGGGATTTTTTTCATCTTCTCTAAACGACCAAATTCAAATCATCTACTTCCGTTACCTTTTTATATTTGCCATACATTGCTAACAAACATTTTCTCTAGGACTTTTATATCTCCAGAGGAGCGAAATATTTTTAGATAAAAATGATCTAGAGCGCCATCGGAGCGACATCTTAATAGACAATAATATTTTCATTCCAAATTTTCTCCTTATTTTTCAATAAATTTTCAACTTGAAAACCCAGAATGTCAAGGTCAAAGCATCTAAAAGCCGGAAATGGCTTAAAAGGATCCTTGTGACCTTAGCCATTATTATTATCCTTCCCATCACTCTTTTTACAATTGGCTGGCTTAATAGGGACCGTATTCTTAATATGTTGCAGGAGCGTTACAGCGAGAACGGCACAGGCACTTTAACCATAGGAAAAGTAAATGCTAGTTTTTTAAGCGGATTTCCAAACGTTGGTTTCACTCTAAAGGACATTAGGCACACAAATAATGATACTATTACAGATCAATTTTCGACGCTACAAATAGAAGAAACCAAATTAATCATTGGCGCCGGAAAACTTCTGCGTGGCGATTTTGCATTTAAAAGAATTGCTATTAAAAACGCTGTATTTTCTTCTGAAGTAATTTCAAAAAGATCCTTGGCCTATCATGAGCAATTAAAATTAGTTAAGCCAAAGCGCAGAGGATTTCAATTTCCTGAATGGATCAATATGGAAGGTGCAACTCTAACACTGGATAATGTAAAATACATTATGAAAGACCATGTTTTAAACAAGCACTTCAACCTTCACATTCACAGCATCAGAAGTAACTTTAAAGGGAATGATCAGCAAATAAATGGAACAACCAAACTAGAAATAACGGTTAACAATTTAGGATTTAACACTCAAAACGGTAGTTTTTTTAATGGCGCACATGTAACGGGAAATTCAACATTCAATATCGACATAGAAAATAACCAAATAAACATTCCTGTTTTCCCTCTCCAGATTGATCATCAAACATTTCAGCTCCATGCCACTTTTGACTTATCTGAAATCAGCGCCTATGTGTTCAATTTAGAAAATTCACAAACTGATTTTAAAGCTGTTAAAGGTTTACTTACGAATAACCTATCGGATAAACTGGAAAATTATGACATTCAAAATCCTTTTAAATCCAGAGTTAAAATTGCAGGTAATTTTGCCTATGGCAACGATCCGGATATTAGGGCTACATTCTCCACCACCAATAATGACGTGGTCATTGCGAATAAATTTCATTTTAAGACAACGTCTTTTAGCGGCAATTTTACAACTGATATTTATAAGACGGATAGCTTGAGAAGTTTAAAGAAGTCAACCAAATACTTTAAACTTTATTTTGACAGCCTAACGGCCACATTGAAAGACTTAAAAGTTGTTTTTCGTAACTCCTATTTCCAAAGCACACCTGAAGCCTTAAATTTCATAAATGCAAACCTGCGTTTAAATGGCAACAATGCTACTTTAGCCTCCATTATTGACACGGATAATTTTGATTTTATAGGTGGGAAATTTAATTTAAACACCCATATTGAGGGCAATATCCCAAATCCGTATCAGTTTTTAAATAAAGCAACTGGCGAATTTAATTTAAACGATACCCACGTCGTCCTAAAGAAAAACGGGCTTCAGTTGCCAATAC